>DATLIA010000018.1:0-36367 GCA_035540215.1 Actinokineospora sp.
ATCTCGTTGTGGAACGGAGAGGTCTTGCGCTCCAGGGCCGTCAGCTTCGCGGTGATGGTGTCGAGCATGGCGTCGGTGAACCCGGTGCCGACCTGGCCGACGTAGTGCAGCCCGGCGGCGGTCGGCACGCCGAGCATCAGCGAGCCGAACACCGATGACCGCCTGCCCTCGCCGGGCGTCCAGCCGCCGATGATCACCTCCATGGCCCGCAGGTCGGTGATCTTGAGCCACTCGCCGCTGCGCCTGCCGGGGAAGTAGCGCGAGGTCAGCCGCTTGGCCACCACGCCTTCCAGCGACTGCTCACGCGCGGTCTCCAGCACCGCCGGGCCGTCGCCCGCGAAGCTGGGGGAGGTGTTCCAGTGGGTGCCGCGCAGGTCAAGCCCGTCGAGGAGTTCGCGCCGCTTGTCGTAGGTGAGCGACACGCACGGCTTACCGTCGAGGTGCAGGACGTCGAACACGATGTAGGTCACCGGGATCTCGGTGGCGAGCCTGCGCGCGATCCTGTCGTCGGCGACGTGCATGCGCTTCTGCAGCGCGGAGAACGACGGCTTGCCGTCGGCGAACGCCACGATCTCGCCGTCGAGCCAGCACTCGGTGCTGCCGAGTTCCTCGCCGAGGACGCGCAGTTCGGGGTAGCTGGCCGTGATGTCGTTGCCGACCCGCGAGAACAGCCGGATCCGCCCGCCCTCGATCCGCGCCAGCGCGCGCACGCCGTCCCACTTGAACTCGTAGGCCCACAGCTCGTCGTCATCGTCCGACGGCAGCGACCCCGCGGTGGCCAGAGTCGAGGGCGGCCGGATCCGGCTGTTCTCCCGTGTCGGCAACGACATCACCAACAGCTACCCGGAGCTGCGTCCGCTCGGCGAGGAACTGGGCAGCACCGAGGTCTGGCTGGACGGCGAGATCGTCGCCTTCGAGGACGGCAAGCCGTCGTTCTCCGCGCTGCAGAAGCGCATGCACGTCAGCGAGGACCGGATCGCGCGCAAGCTGGCCGCCGACATCCCCGTGTCGTACATCGTCTTCGACGTGCTGCACCTCGACGGCAAACCGTGCGTCTCGCTGCCCTACCGGGACCGCCGCAAGCTCGTCGAGGGCCTGGAGCTGCGCGGACCGCACTGGAACACCTCCCCCAGCTATCCGGGCGAGGGCCCGGCGGTGCTGGAGACCGCGCGGGACCAGTCGCTGGAGGGCATCGTCGCCAAGCGGCTGACCTCGCGGTACTTCCCCGGCCGCCGCACCGCCGAGTGGCTCAAGATCACCGACCTGCGCGCGATCGAGGTGATCATCGGCGGCTGGCGGCCGGGCGAGGGCAGGCGCAGCGACGTGTTCGGCTCGCTGATGCTCGGCGTACCGACGCCAGACGGTCTGCACTACGTCGGCCAGGTCGGCACCGGGTTCACCGACCAGATGCTCGACTCGATCATGGGTCAGCTGCGCAAGCTGGAGCGCAAGACCTCGCCGTTCCACAACGAGATCCCGCGTGAGCGGGCCAAGGGCGCGCACTGGGTGCGGCCGAGCCTGGTCGGCGAGGTCGTCTTCCGCGACTGGACGAACGACGACCGGCTGCGCGCCCCGGCGTGGCGTGGGCTGCGCTCGGACAAGCGGCCAGAGGACGTCGAGGAGCGTGGTCCCGATGGCCGATGACGTGATGGTGGCCGTCGAGGGCCGCAGGCTCAAGCTGTCCAATTTGGACAAGGTGATGTACCCGGGCGCCGACTACACCAAGGGCGAGGTGATCAACTACTACAGCCGGATCGCGCCCGCCCTGCTGCCGCACCTGGCCGAGCGACCAGTGACGTTCCGGCGTTTTCCCGACGGTGTGACCAAAGCGGGGTTCTTCGAGAAGAACGCGTCGAGGCACGCGCCGCCGTGGGTGCGCACGGTGACGATCGAGACGCCCGGCAGCAGCACCGGCGCGGAGAGCCTGGACTTCGCCGTGCTCGGCGACCTCGCGTCGCTGGTGTGGGCGGCCAATCTGGCGGGCCTGGAGCTGCACGTTCCACAGTGGACGATCGGCGCGCGCGGCGCGGCGCGGCGGCCGGACCGGCTGGTGTTCGACCTCGACCCTGGCGAGCCCGCCACGGTCGTCGAGTGCTGCGAGGTGGCGCTGCGGCTGCGCGAGGTGCTGGCCGACGACGGGCTGACGGCGGTCGCCAAGACCAGCGGCTCCAAGGGAATGCAGCTCTACGCGACGGTGACGACCACGACGGCGACGCAGACCTCGGAGTACGCGAAGCGGCTGGCCGAGCGACTGGAAGAGGAGCTGCCGAACCTGGTCGTCTCCCG
This sequence comes from Actinokineospora sp., assembly GCA_035540215.1. GTDB lineage: Bacteria > Actinomycetota > Actinomycetes > Mycobacteriales > Pseudonocardiaceae > Actinokineospora. The sequence continues at coordinate 2,287 of DATLIA010000018.1, forward strand.
GATGGCCAAGGACCTGCGGCGGCGCAAGGTGTTCATCGACTGGAGCCAGAACAACCCGAACAAGACCACGGTCGCGCCGTACTCGCTGCGCGCGCGGCCCGCGCCGACCGTGTCGACCCCGGTGACCTGGGACGAGGTCGCGGCGTGCCGCACGGTCGACGACCTGACGTTCACCGCCGACGAGGTGCTCGACCGGGTCGACGAGCACGGCGACCTGTTCGACGTGCTGCTGGCGAAGGGACCTCGGCTGCCTAAAGGCTGAGCGGCGCCGCGCCGAAGGCTAGGTGTTGAGAAACGGCCCCGCACCGAAGACGAGCTGTCAGAGGCTGAGCGGCGCCGCGCCGAAGGCGACGTTGAAGCGGTCGCACCAGATGACGACGCTGGCGATGCCGGTCAGGTCGGCGTCGGCCGGGACGGTGTAGTTCTGGTTGCCGTCGGTGGCCTTGAGCTTGCCGAGCTTGACGTAGTGGCCGTCGTCGTAGGCGCCCCAGTCGCTGCCGGACTTCGCGGCGCTGAGCCAGACGTGCACGTCGGGGCCGTCGGAGGTGGAGAAGCCCTCCAGGCGCAGCAGGCGGGTGCCGTTCTGCTCCAGCAGGCGGGCCATGCCGGAGGTCTTGTGCTCGCCGTCGACGAACCTGCCCTCGGCCAGCACCTTCGGACCCACCTGTGTCACCACGGGTGCCGCCACGGTGGTCGTGGTCGGCGCGGGCGCCGCCGACGCGGTTGTCGTCGGTGCGGGGCTGGTCGGAGTGGCGGTGGAGGTCGCGATGACCTCGAAGCCCGCGGGCAGCGCCTCGTCGACCGTGCTGTGCGTGAACAGCTTCCATGGCTGGAAAGCCCACAAACCACCGGCCGCGAGCACCAGCGCGATCGCAAGCACCACCCAGGTGACCTTCCGACGCAACAACTTGCGCATCAAACTGGCCTTTCGCTTAACGATTCACATTCCATGACGACGATCCCTGGCTTTCTTCTCCATTATGCCCACTCATCTACAGCGTTTTCCTTACCGAGTGGTTACGCTGCGATTCGTGACCGCCCAGATTCCGGACGTCCCTGACGCCGAGCAGCCGTCCCCAGCGCCGCGCGTGGACAGTGAGGTCGGCCCGCTGCGCACGGTGCTGCTGCACCGGCCGGGCAACGAACTCAAGCGCCTCACCCCGCGCAACAACGACCAGCTGCTGTTCGACAGCATCCCCTGGGTCGACCGCGCGCAGGACGAGCACGACACCTTCGCCGACATCCTCGGCGGCCGCGGCGTCGAGGTGCTGCGGCTGTCGGACACCCTGGTCGAGGCCCTGGCCGACGAGCGCGCCCACGCGGCGGCCGCCGCCACCGCCGTCGACCGGCGCAGGCTCGGCAACGAACTGGCCGAGTCGCTGGGCAGCTACCTGTCCACTGTGGACGCCAAGGGTCTGGCGGACGTGCTCATGGCGGGCATGACGTTCGAGGAACTCCCGGCGGCCGAGGGCGCGTCGCTGGTGCGCAAGATGCACCACCCACACGACTTCGTCGTCGACCCGCTGCCCAACCTGCTGTTCACCCGCGACTCGTCGGTCTGGATCGGCGACCGCGTCGCCATCGCGTCGCTGTCGATGCCCGCCCGCATCCGCGAGACCGCGCTGCTCGACCTGATCTACGCCTACCACCCCCGCTTCCGCGCCGCGGGCCGCGCCTACGGCGCCCACTCGGCCCCCGTCGAGGGCGGCGACGTGCTGTTGCTGGCCCCGGGCGTCATCGCCATCGGCGTCGGCGAGCGCACCACCCCCGCGGGCGCGGAATCGTTGGCCCGCTCGGCTTTCCGCGACGGGCTGGCGCACACCGTGCTCGCCGTGCCGATCGCCCAGGACCGCGCCACCATGCACCTCGACACGGTGTGCACCATGGTCGACCGCGACGCCGTGGTCATGTACCCGGCGGTCCGCGACACCCTCGTCGCCTACACGATGACCCCCGACGGCCTGGGCGGCGTCCAGGTCGAAGGCCCGGCCCCCTTCCTGGAGGCAGCGGCCCCGGCGATGGGCATCGAGCGGCTGCGCGTGATCGACACCGGCCTCGACCCGGTCACCGCCGAACGCGAACAGTGGGACGACGGCAACAACACGCTGGCCGTGGCGCCGGGTGTGGTGGTGGCGTATGAGCGGAACGTGGAGACGAACGCCCGGCTGGAGGACGCGGGGATCGAGGTCCTGCGAATCAGCGGGTCGGAGTTGGGAACCGGACGAGGCGGCCCACGCTGCATGTCCTGCCCGGTCCGACGTGACCCGATCTAGCTAAGACCAAAGTCCTAGGACCAAAGTCTTAGGACCGCTCGTTCGGGCGAAGATCGCGGGAATTGTTGCGGCATAGGGGTTCTTGGCGCCGATGCTTCCTCGGTGACCTTGCACGCCTTCGTCGATGAGTCCCGCCGCGGCAGTACCTACTTGCTCGCGGCGGCGCTCATCGAACCCCAACACCTCGCGCCTATCCGGACACTCATGCGCGGCCTGCGCATGCCGGGTGCCCGCCGGATCCACTTCAAACACGAACGCGACACCGTCCAGAAGGACATCGCGGCGGCGATCGTGGAGGCGGAGGTGCGGGCACGGGTGTATGTGGGCCGGGGCAAGTCCGAGGCAGTGCGACGTGCCGCACTGGGCACGCTGGTCGGCGACCTGGCGTCCTTGAACCCGCACAGGCTCATCCTCGATACCCGGGGTGAGGCGGCCGACCGAGCCGACCGAGGCGTGATCGCGTCCGCCAAGGTCAGGTCGGCCAGGTTCCCTTACGAACACCTGCGCTCGTTCGAAGAGCCCGGCCTTTGGTTGCCGGATGCGGTGGCATGGTGTTGGGGCGCGGGCGGTGAGTGGCGCAAGCGCATCGATCCAGTGATCGACGCGGTGCGTGACGTGGTCCCCAGATAGCGCGAAACCCGGACGCTCGCCGTCCGACGAGACCTGCCCGGGTTCACTTCCTCGGCCTAGCGGCCTCGGCTGACCCTCACTCTACCCGACCGGTCGCTCACCGCACGTCGCTTGATCAGGTGATCCTTGCCTTGGTAAGGGTGCGCTGAGGCGAGCAAGGGCGAAAGTCCGGGCGTATCGTCGCCGCATGACTTCCCGGTTCGACAAGCTTCTGCAGGATCAGATCCGCAACGAGTTCACCGCGTCGCAGCAGTACGTGGCCCTCGCCGTGTGGTTCGACGGGCAGGATCTCCCGCAGTTGGCCAAACACTTCTATCGCCAGGCGCTCGAGGAGCGCACGCACGCGATGATGATCATCCAGTACCTGCTCGACAACGACGTCGACGTCACGGTGCCCGGGATCGACCCCGTGCGCAACGACTTCAGCGAGGCCTCGGAGCTGATCGCGCTCGCGTTGGAGCAGGAGCGGCAGGTCACCGACGACGTCATCGCGCTGGCCAAGGTCGCCCGTGACGAGGACGACTACATGGGCGAGCAGTTCATGCAGTGGTTCCTCAAGGAGCAGGTCGAGGAGGTCTCGCAGATGTCGACGCTGCTCAACGTCCTCAAGCGGGCCAACGGGAACCTGTTCGACATCGAGAACTACCTCGCCCGCGAGAACGTCGGCGCCACGGGCAGTGACCCGATGGCCCCGCGCGCGGCGGGTGGACCGGTCGGCTGATCCAGAACGGACAACGGGGCGCCGTCACCGTGAGGTGACGGCGCCCCGTTTCGTCACAGGGTGAGCGACCAGCTGTTGATGCGGCCGGTGTCCTGCGCGGCGACGTCCTGGACCTTGAGCTTCCAGGTGCCGTTCGAGGTCTCGCTGGACAGGTTCGCCGAGTAGGTCGTGACGATGTTGGCGGCGCTGTCGCTGGACGAGTTCTTCAGGCGGTACGCCGTGCCGTCCGGCGCGACGAGGTCGATCACCAGGTCACCCCGGTAGGTGTGGGTGATGTTGACCGCGATCTGCGCGGTCGCCGACGGTGCGGTCGCGCAGCCCGAGATGGTCACCGGGCTCTCCACCGCGGCGGCGTTGTCCGGGATGTTGACGACCGTGGTCGACGACGCCGTGCAGCCCGGGGTGGGCGGGGTGACCTCGATGGCCCGCTTCCAGATCGTGTAGGCGATACCGTCCACGGCCCGGTTGAGGTGGGTGGCGCTGATGTTGTTCGTGGTGTCGCACGCCTGGTGGTAGCAGGGGTCGTAGGCCGAGTTCGCCGTGCCGCCCCACTTGGTCGCCTGCGCCGAGGTCTTGCGCGCGCTGGCGCCCATCGCGTAGCCCGAGGTGGGGATGCCGACCTGCTCGAAGGAGTAGTCGTCGGAGCGGCCCGCGCCCTCGACGTTCTCCTCCGGGGAAATGCCGAGCGAGTCCCAGTACGCCTTCATCGGCGCGGCGGCGGCGGTGGTGATGTGGTTGATGAAGTAGCCGCCGTTGGTCGAGCCGATCATGTCGAAGTTGTAGTAGGCCTTGATCTTGGCCCGCTCGGTCGACGACAGGCTGTTCGCGTAGAACTCAGAGCCGTTGAGGCCCTGCTCCTCGTCGGTCCACCAGCCGAAGCGCACCCGGTTGACCATGGTCGGGTTCTTCGCGGCCAGCACCAGCGCATTCTCCAGCAGACCACTGGACCCCGAGGCGTTGTCGTTGATGCCGGGGCCTGCGGAGACGCTGTCGAGGTGCGAGCCGAACATGTAGACGGTGTTCGCGTCGCCGTGCGGCCACTCGGCGATCAGGTTGTTGCCCGCGCCGCTCGTGCAGCCAGAGGTACAAGTCTGCTCGGAGACCGTGTAGCCGGCCGCGGTGAGCTTGCCCTTGATGTAGGCCACCGAGTCGCGGTAGCCCTGGCTGGTCGAGCGGCGGTTGCCGCCGTTGTTCGTGGCGATGGTGTTGAACTGGGTCAGGTGCGCCTGGACCTTGGCGATGTCGATGTCCGGGATGCCCGGCGTCGGAGTCGTGCTGGTGACGGTCAGGGCATAGGTCGCGGTCTTGGTGACCGAGCCGGTGCCAGTGATCGTCACGTTGTACGTGCCCGCCGCAGCCGAGGCCGTGGTCGCCAGGGTCAGGGTGGACGAGCTGCCCGAGGTGACCGAGGCCGGGGCGAACGAGGCTGTCACACCGGCGGGCAGGCCCGACGCGGTGAGGTTGACCGTCTGCGCGCTGCCGCTGGTGGTCGTGGTCGACACGGTGGTCGTGGCCGACGAGCCTGCCTGCACGCTGCCCGAGGTGGGCGACGCGGCGATGGAGAAGTCGTTGGCCGGGGTGCCGGTGCCCAGGGTCAGACCCCAGCTGTTCAGCGTGCCCGTGTCCTGCGTCGCGGCGTCCTGCACGCGCAGCTTCCAGGTGCCGTTCGCGACCTCGCTCGACAGGTTCGCGGTGAACGTCTGCTTGATGTTGTCCGTGCCACTGCCCGTCCGGTTGTGCAGCACGTAGGCGCTGCCGTCCGGCGCGATCAGGCTGACCACCAGGTCACCCTTGTAAGTGTGGTTGATGTCCACCGGGATCGAGCTGGTCGCCGAGGCGTTGCCCGAGCAACCCGAGATGACGATCGAGGACTCGACAGTGGTGTTGTCGGGCAGGTTCACCGGGGTCGTGTTGGTTCCGGTGCAGCCCGCCGCGGCGGCGGGCAAGGCGACGGCGACGACACCGGCGCAAGTCAGCGCTGTGGCCAGTAGAGCGGTGGACATGACTCTCACGTCATGACTCCTTCCACCCGTTGTGCGGGTGTGCAGGGTGCAGGGACTGCCGAGCGACCCGAAAGAGACGGCCCTCACGCCAGGGTCGGTCGACGTTCGCGAGGCTAGGTCCCGCGAATCGCCGAGGATGCCGGGAGATCCCTTGTCGTCAGACGTCTGTAATTAACTGGGAACGCCGCCACCTCCAGGTCGGAGGTGACGGCGTTCCGTCAGTAATTCAGTCGCTTAGAGGGTCAGCGACCAGGTGTTGAGCGTGCCGGTGTCGGCCGACGCGGCGTCCTGGACGCGGAGCTTCCAGGTGCCGTTCTTGACCTCGCTCGACAGGTTGACCGTGAAGGTCTGGTTGATGTTGTCGGCGCTGCCACCCGCCCGGTTGTGCAGCACGTAGGCGCTGCCGTCCGGCGCGATCAGGCTGACCACGAGGTCACCCTTGTAGGTGTGGGTGATGTTGACGGGGACCGTGCTGGTCGCCGACGCGTTGCCCGAGCAGCCCGAGACGACGATCGAGGACTCGATCGTGCCGTTGTCCGGGATCGCGACCGGCGTGGTGTTGGTGCCACCACAGGTGGGCGGCGGGGTGCCGCCACCGAGGTTGACACCCCAGCTGTTCAGCGTGCCGGTGTCCTGCGACGCGGCGTCCTGGACGCGGAGCTTCCAGGTGCCGTTCGCGACCTCGGTCGACAGGTTGACCGTGTAGGTCTGGTTGATGTTGTCGGTGCCCGAGCCGGTCCGGTTGTGCAGCACGTAGGCGCTGCCGTCCGGCGCGATCAGGCTGACCACGAGGTCACCGATGTAGGTGTGGCTGATGTTGACCGGGACCGTGGCCGTGGCCGACGCGTTGCCCGCGCAGCCGGAGACCGTGATCGAGGACTCCACCGTGGTGTTGTCCGGGACCGCCACCGGCGTGTTGTTGGTGGCCGAGCAGCCACCCGACGTGCCGCCGATGGTCAGCGAGTACGACGCGGTGCGGGTGACCGTGCCGGTGCCCGTGACGGTGAGGTTGTAGGTGCCAGCGGCCGCCGCGGCGGTCGAGGTGAGGGTCAGCGTCGACGACGCGCCAGAGGTGACCGAGGTCGGGTTGAACGCCGCGGTGACGCCCGAGGGCAGACCCGATGCGGACAGCGCGACGTTCTGCGCCGTACCCGACGTGGTGGTGGTGTTGACCGTGACGGTCACCGAGCCGCCACCGGCCGGGATGGTGCCGGAGGACGGGGACGTCGCGACCGAGAAGTCGTTGGTCGCGGTGCCACAGGTGGGCTCACCGGTCTGCGCGGGAACCGAGATGGCGTTCCACGCGGCCTTGGTGACGTCGAAGTTGGCGCAGTCGCCCGGCCACAGGTTCTTCGCCGCGTTCAGGGTCGCGACACGAGCCTTGGCGTGGTTCCAGGTCGAGGTCTTGGCGAGCAGGCCGTTGTAGAAGATCTTGGCCGCGTTCTGCACGCCGATACCGGTCACGGAAGCCGGGCCACCGGAGCAGATCGGCGACGCGGGCTTGCCGCCACCGGGGTTGCTGCCCTCGGCCAGCAGGTAGAACCAGTGGTTCTGCGGGCCTGCCGCCGCGTGCACCTCGGTGTTCGGGATCGACGACGAGTAGCAGTTCGGGTCGCCGAGGGCCGAGGGGTTGTACATGTTGCGGATCGGGCCGTCGCCGACCAGGTCCGCGAGCTCGCCGACGAGGTAGTCGGGAACGTCGTTCGGGTTGTTGGCGTAGGCCTCGGTGACGGCACCGAAGATGTCACCGGTGGACTCGTTGAGGCCGCCGTTCTCGTTGCCCGAACCGGCGCCACCCGGGGTGGTCTGGAAGATCGCGTGGCCGAACTCGTGGGCCACGACGTCGATCGTGGTCAGCTGGCGCTGGTTGTCCTGCGAGTGGCCGAAGTTGGTGTAGCTGCCGTTCCAGTACGCGTTGACGTCACCGAGGCCGACGCGCGCGGGGAAGCCGCCGCCCGTGCCGTTGATGCCGTTGCGGCCCAGCCACGACGAAAGCATGTCCCACTGCTTCTGCACGCCGTAGAGCGTGTCGACGCAGGCGGTCTCCATGTCGGTGCCGGAACCGTTGCCCCAGTTGTCGTCGGTGCCGGTGAAGGCGGTGCCGCCCTGGCCACCACAGCGGATGCCGGAGCGGGAGGTGTCGGTCATGGAGAACGACGAGCCCGAACCGGACGTGCCGATGGTGACCTGGCCGTAGTACTTGCCGTTGCCGGACCCTTCCTTGACGTCGTCGACCTGGTCGATGACGGCACCGGTGAGGGCGTCGACGAAGACGTGCATGACGCTCGGGCCGTGCTCGGTGCGACCGTCGAGGACGACCTCCCAGGCCAGCTTCGGCGTGCCCCACGCGAGCACGACCAGGCGGGAGGACTTCTCGGCGTCGACCTTGGCCAGGCTCCGCTTCGCGGTGGCGCGGGCCTGGTCCTGGCTCACCTGCGGCGCATTGGCCACGTCGAGGACGCGGTCCTGCGCCACGGCGGCGGAGACCACGCGGGCCGATCCGTCGGTGGTGACCACGAAGTCGCCGCCGACGACCGGAAGGCCGCGGTGCTTGCGCTCGTAGGCGATGTAGTTGAGTCCGTTGGAGCCGTTGGTCACGCCCGCCTGGACGACCTCGTCCTGCGAGCTGGTGAGGAACCGCGCGCCGTTGCCGCGGACGTAGCCGTCCGCCGCGCTGACGGCGGCGGCTTGGGCCTGCTGCGCCTGGGTCTGGGACTGGCCGGGCGCCGCGGCGGCCGGAAGGGAAACGATTAACGCGCTCACTGTCGCCGCGGTGGCTAAGAGAGCGCTCGACATGCCTCGTCTCACGTCGAAACTCCTTTCACCCGGGGTCCGCCGGGTGATCAGGTGGCAGGGGCCAACAGATCGATCCCTCGTCCTCACACAAGATCGACCTGCTGTTAACTGAAAAAGTTAGAACCCGCCTGACCACGGGGGATGCCGGGAGATCCCTCGCTCGGTTGCCAGTTGGCAATCGGGCGACAAGAGGGAAGCAGACAAAAACGGCGAAGGCGCCGCCACCCGAAGGTGACGGCGCCCCCGCCGTGGCTGAAGCGAGTCGTTAACAGACTTACTTCACGTCGCTGTTAATCAGAGGTTCAGCGACCAGTTGTTGATCACGCCGGTGTCGTTCGTCGCGACGTCCTGCACCCGCAGCTTCCAGGTGCCGTTGGACGTCTCGCCCGACAGGTTGACGGTGAACGTCTGCTTGACGTTGTCCGCGCTGTCGTTGCTCGACGAGTTCTTCAGGCGGTACGCGCTGCCGTCCGGGGCGATGAGGTCGATGACCACGTCACCACGCCACGTGTGGTTGATGTCCACCGGGACCGTCGCCGTGGCCGAGGGGGCCGAGGAGCAGTTGGCGATGGTGATGGAGGACTCGACCGTGGTGTTGTCCGGGATGTTCACCGCGTTGGTGTTGGTGCCCGAGCAGCCCGGGGGCGGCGGCGGGGTGCCACCGCTGACGGCCTGCTTCCAGATGGTGTAGGCGATGCCGTCCGCCGCGCGGTTGAGGTGCGTGGCGCTGACGTTGCCGGTGTTGTCGCAAGACGCGTGGTAGCAGGCGTCGTACGCGGCGTTCGCCGTGCCGCCCCACTTGGTGGCCTGCGCCGAGGTCTTGCGCGCGCTGGCACCCATGGCGTAGCCCGAGGTCGGGATGCCGCCCTGCTGGAAGGAGTAGTCGTCCGAGCGGCCCTGGCCCTCGGTGTTCTCCTCCGGCTGCAGGTTGAGCGAGTCGTAGTACGCCTTCATCGGGGCGGAGGCGGTGGAGTTGATGTTGTTGATGAAGTAGCCACCGTTCTTCGACCCGATCATGTCGAAGTTGTAGTACGCCTTGATCTTCGAGCGCTCCGTCGACGACAGGTTGTTGACGTAGAACTCAGAGCCGTTGAGGCCCTGCTCCTCGTCGGTCCACCAGCCGAAGCGAACCCGGTTGGTCATGGTCGGGTTCTTCTCCGCCAGGACCAGTGCGGCCTCGAGCAGCGCGCCCGAGCCGGAGCCGTTGTCGTTGATGCCCGGACCGGCCGAGACGCCATCGAGGTGGGCACCGAACATGTAGACGGTGTTCGCGTCACCGTGCGGCCACTCGGCGATCAGGTTGTTGCCAGAACCGCTGGTGCAGCCGGAGGTGCAGGTCTGCTCGGTGACCGTGTAGCCGGCCGTCTGCAGCTTGCCCTTCACGTACGCCAGCGACGCGCGGTAGCCCGCACTGGTCGAGCGGCGGTTGCCGCCGTTGTTGGAGGCGATGGTGCCGAACTCGTTCAGGTGCGCCTGCACCTTGGCCACGTCGATGTCCGGGATGCCCGGGTTCGGCGTGGTGCTGGTGACGGTCAGGGCGTAGGTGGCGGTCTTGGTGACCGAGCCGGTGCCGGTGATCGTCACGTTGTAGGTACCCGCGGCGGCCGAGGCCGTGGTGGCCAGGGTCAGCGTGGACGAGTTGCCCGAGGTGACCGAGGTCGGGTTGAACGAGGCGGTCACACCGGCGGGCAGGCCCGACGCGGTGAGGTTGACCGTCTGCGCGCTGCCGCTGGTCGTCGTGGTCGACACCGTGGTGGTCGCCGACGAACCCGCCTGCACGCTGCCCGAGGTGGGCGACGTGGCGATGGAGAAGTCGTTGACCGGGGTGGAGCCGTCGCCGACCTTCAGCGACCAGTTGTTCAGCGTGCCGGTGTCGTTGGTCGCGACGTCCTGGATGCGGAGCTTCCAGGTGCCGTTGGCGACCTCGCTCGACAGGTTCGCGGTGAACGTCTGCTTGATGTTGTCCGCGCTGTCGTTCGACGACGAGTTCTTCAGCCGGTAGGCCGTGCCGTCCGGGGCGACGAGGTCGATGACCACGTCACCGCGCCACGTGTGGTTGATGTCCACCGGGATCGTGCTGGCGGCGGCGGCGTTGCCGGAGCAGCCCGAGATGGTGATGGAGGACTCGACCGTGGTGTTGTCCGGAATGGACAGCGGCGTGGTGTTGCTGCCCTCACACGAGCCGCCGGGGCCGCCCTGACCGATGGTCAGCGCGAACGTGGCGGTGCGGCTGACCGAGCCCGCGCCGGTGATCGTCACGTTGTACGTGCCCGCCGCGGCAGATGTAGTTGCGGAGAGCGTCAGCGTGGACGAGCTGCCCGAGGTGACCGAGGTGGGGTTGAACGCCGCGGTGACGCCCGAGGGCAGGCCGGAGGCGGACAGGTTCACCGTCTGCGCCGAACCGGAGGTGGTGGTGGTGCCGATGGTGCTGGTCACCGAGCCGCCACCGGCCGGGATGGTGCCGGAGGTGGGCGACGCCGAGATGGAGAAGTCGTTCGTCGGCGTGCCGGTGCAGGTCGCCTCACCCGTCTGCGCGGGAACCGAGACCGCGGCCCACGCCGCCTTGGTGGCGTTGAAGTTGGTGCAGTCGTTCGGCCACAGGTTCTTCGCCGCGGCGAGGGTCGCGACGCGTGCCTTGGCGTGGTTCCAAGTGGACGTCTTCGCGAGCAGGCCGTTCATGAAGATCTTGCCCGCGTTCTGGATGCCGATGCCGGTGACCGTGGAGCTGTTGCAGGTCGGGCTGTTCGGCTTGCCGCCGCCGGGCGCGGAGCCCTCGGCGAGCAGGTAGAACCAGTGGTTCTGCGGACCGGCCGCCGCGTGCACCTCGGTGTTGGGGATCGAGGAGGAGTAGCAGTTCGGGTCCTGCAGCTGCGACGGGTCATACATGTTGCGGATCGGGCCGCTGCCAACGAGGTTGACCTCTTCGCCGACCAGGTAGTCACCCGGGTCGTTGGCGTTGTTGGCGTAGTACTCGGTCAGCGCGCCGAAGATGTCGCCGGTGGACTCGTTGAGGCCGCCGTTCTCGTTGCCCGATCCCGCGCCACCCGGGGTGGTCTGGAAGATGGCGTGGCCGTACTCGTGCGCCACGACGTCGATCGGGGTGACCTGGCGCTGGTTGTCCTGGCTGTGGCCGAAGTTGGTGTAGCTGCCGTTCCAGTACGCGTTGACGTCGGCAAGGCCGACCCGCGCCGGGAAGCCGCCACCGGTGCCGTTGATGCCGTTGCGACCCAACCAGGCCGACAGCATGTCCCATTCCTTCTGGGCGGCGTAGAGCGCGTCGACGCAGGCGGTCTCGAGGTCGGTGCCGCCCGCGTTGCCCCACGCGTCGTCGGTGCCGGTGTAGGCGGAACCGTTCTGGCCACCGCACTTCAGGCCCGAGCGGGTCGAGTCGGTCATGTTGTACGAGCTGCCGGAGCCGGACGTCTGGATGGTGACGTCGCCGTTGTAGTAACCGCGGCCGGTGCCCGCCCGGACATCGTCGTACTGGTCGATCACGGCGCCGGTCAGGGCGTCGACGAACACGTGCAGCACGCTGGCCTCGGTCGCGGAGCGGCCTTCCAGCACGATCTCCCACGCCAGCTTCGGCGTGCCCCACGCCAGGACGACCAGGCGCGAGGAGCGCTGAGCGTCCACATAGGGCAGGTGGCGCTTGGCGGTGGCGCGGGCGGCCTCGACGGTGACGCGCGGGGTCACCGCGACGTCGAGGACCTGGTCCTGGGCCACCGTCGAGCTGACCACGTTCGCGTTGGCGTTGGTGACGACGACGAAGTCGCCACCGACGACGGGCAGGCCGCGGTGCTTGCGCTCGTAGGAGATGTACTGCAGTCCATTGTGGCTGCTGTCGACCTTGACCTGCTGGACCTCGTCCTGCTGGCTGGTCAGGAATCGCTGGGAGTTGCCCCGCACGAAGCTGTCAGCCGCGGCGACGGCGGCGACCTGCGCCTGCTGTGCCGCGCTCTGCGTGGGTGCCGCCCCAGCGGGCAGGGATACGACCAGCGCACCGGCCGCCACAGCGGCGGCCAAGAGCGCGGTCGTCATGGATCGTCTCACGTCGAACTCCTTTCACCCGGGGTCCGCCGGGTGATCAGGTGTGCAGGGATCGGCGAGCCGGCCAGAGCGACGCCCTCACGTCAGTCCGGTCCGCCTTCCGCAGCAAGTTAGGTCCGAGTGAGGTCGCCGCGATGCGGGGAGATCCCTTGCACGGTTCACAGTTGAAGGTCAGTCCGCGTGGATATGCCTGATCAACTGGGTTCGGGAGCGTATTCCTAGTTTTCGATAAATGCGGGTAAGCGTCGCCTCGATTGTCTTGCGGCTCAGGTAAAGCTGATCGGCGATCTCCTGATTGGCGGCGCCTTCGCCGACCATCGCGGCGATCCGCGCCTCGGACGCGGTGAGCACGCCCCCCGTGTCGCCGACCTCGCCGAGCCGGACCAGCAGCGCCTGCGCCTCGGCCAGCCACGGGTGCGCGCCGATCGCGGCGAACAGCTCCACCGCGGTCTCCCCCGCCGCCCTGGCCGCGGTGTAGTGCCTGCGCCTGCGCTCGACCTTGGCCTCGACCAGCAGGCAGTGGCCTTCCTCGATGACCTGGCCGAGCTCGTGGAAAACCTCGCGCGCCGAGCGGATCAGGTCCATCGCCCGCTCCGGGTCCCCGGTCGCCGCCCGCAGCGCCGCCTCGGCCCGGTCCAGCGACGCGGTGAAGCCGGGCCCGCTGTCGTTGGCGGCCACGGCCCGGGCGGTGTCGATCATCGCGTCGGCCTCGGCGGTCTCGCCGAGTGTCACCAGGCCGGTGACCAGATCGGCGCGCCAGCGCTGGATTATCGGGTCCTGGATGCCGAAGGCCGACTCCTGGGTCTGGATCTGGCGCAGCGCGTCGACCCCGCCCTGGCTGTCGCCGTCGCGGAGTCTGGCCTGGGCCAGCATGTGCAGGTGCCTGCGCTGGTAGAGCAGGTCGTTCTCCTCCTGGCAGGCCCGGACTCCGCGCTCCGCGCAGGACCGCGCGCTCGCCAGCGTCCCGCCCGCGAGTTCGGCCGCGGCCCTGGCCAGCCACGCGGGTCCCGGACTGAGCCCGGACTCGGCGGCCACCCGCACGGCGCGCGCGGCGTAGTCCAGCGCCTCGCGGCAGCGGCCGAGCCGGGAGTCCACTTCGGACAGAGCGCGGAGCACGGCGTCCAGTTCCTCGGCACCGCCGCGTTCCACCACCGCCAGCAGGCCAAGCAGTTCTTCGCGCGCCTCACCGAGCCGGTCGTCGAAGGTGGCGAACCGCGCGGCGGTGAAGCGGGCGCCCATGTGCCACAGGCCGTCTGTCGCGGGCACGCCCAGCGCGAGCGCCGAGTCGAGCAGTTCCCGCGCGTCGGCCCGGCCGACGGTCCGGGCGGCGTGCGCCCGCACGGCCAGCGCCATGGACTCCGCGACCGGGTCGTGGGCGGCCCTGGCGTAGTCGACCGACAGCCCGGCCTCGGCCTCTGCCACCGTCGGAGTGCCCGCGCTGATCGCCGACCAGGCCCGCCAAAGGTGGGTCGCGGTCAGCGAGGCCGGGTCACCGACGGCGTCGGCGTGCGCGGCGGCCAGGGTCTCGTCCATCGTCGACAGCGCCTGCCCGGACAGCCGCAGCAGCGCCAGCCGAACCTGGACCCGCTGGGCGGGCTCGGCGTCGGCGGCCAGCACGGCCGCCACGGCGGGCTCGACCAGGTCGGGCAGGCACGCGGTGGCCCCCACCTCGGCCGCGGCGACCAGCCACCGCACCCGGCTGTCCTCCGACTCCGGCGGCGTCCGGTCGGCGGCGAGCAGGTAGAGCTCGGCGGCCAGGTCACGGGCACCGCGGCGCAGCGCGCCCTCGGCGGCCACGACCAGCGACCGCGCCATCTCCTCGTCCGGGTCCGGCGCGGCCAGCGCCCGGTGCCGTTCCGCCTCGGCGGCGAAGGTCACCGCACCGGCCAGCGTCAGGTGCACCAAGGACCGGCGCTCCGCCCGGACTCCTTTGGTGAGCACCAGCGCCGTACCCGGCGGGGTGAAGCGGACACTGTCGGCCTCGGTGACCACCAGCCCGGCCTCGACCGCGGCGGCGAGGTCGGCCTCGGCCTCGATCCGGCCCGCGCGCAGCAGCAGCCGCACCGTCGGGCGGGTGGCCAGCGCGCAGACCAGCAGCGTCTCGCGCACCTGCTCGGAGACCTCGGCCAGCTTCGCCTGGATCAGCGCCTGCAGCCGCGGCGGCACGGCTGTCCCGCGGTCGGCGGAACCGCCCGCGAGCGCGAGTGCCAGATAGGGGTTGCCCGCCGAGTCGGCGTGGATCTTCGTGGCGGCCCGCGCGGACATGCCGTGCGCGTCGAGCAGGTCGGCGACGTCCTCCGCGGTCAGCGGCGGCACCGTCGCCTCGGTGAGCGGGCCGGGGACCAGCGTGTGGGCGCGTTGACCGGTGTCCGGCCAGCGGCCCGCCAGCACGAACCGCACCGGAAGGCCGTCGAGCCTGCGCGCGGCGTAGGCGAACACGTCGGCGGTGGACGAGTCCAGCCAGTGCGCGTCGTCGACCAGGACCAGCACCGGGGAGTCCTCGGCGCGGCCCGCGAGCACGGCGAGCCACCCGAGTCGGCGCGCCGCCTTGGCCCGCCCGTCGCCCGCGCGACGGCCGCGCATCACCCCTTGCAGCGCGAGGCGCTGCCTGCCCGTCAGTGGGCCGAAGCTCTCGGTGGGCACCTGGCCGAGTAGGTCGGCCAGCCCCTGGTAGCCCATCCAGCGCTCGCCCTCGGCACCGGAGGCGCGCAGCACCAGCTCGCCGCGGTCGCGGGCGGCGAGCCCGATGGCGTCGAGGATGGCGGACTTGCCGATGCCGCGGGGGCCGTCGAGCAGCACGCTGTCGCCCGCGGCGATGGCGGACTCCAGTAGCGCGAGCAGGTCGGAGCGACCGACCAGGGTTCTGGCCGGAGGTCGCACGACAGGGGCGAGCGTCCTGGTCACGTGGTGACGATCCGTCTCACTCGGCGTTGCCGGGGAGCCGCCACATTACATATGTGCGCATGTGTGCATCAAGAGATGCGAGGTCAGTTCATATACGTGGTAATTACTCGTAGCAGTCCTGGATCGCCGATTCGAGTCGCATTTCCGCGACCTTTCCGTCCCGCACGATGACCCAGTACTGATTCGCGGGCACCCCCGGAACCGAGACCACCCATTCGCCGACCGCGCCGTGCGAACCGGCCTGCGTCGGGTAGGCCTTCTTCAGGTCGGCCTCCGACGAGCCGAGGATGATCCCCTCCGGCGTCGCGGGCCTGGCCGGGCCGTTCGCCATCCGCACCAGGCCGTACGTCGGCGAGATCAGGACGGCGTAGTGCATCGCGTCGTTCTTGGTGCCCTTGTAGTCGTAGCCCTTGCAGCCCTTGGAACTCGTCGGCTGGACGTTGGGCGTGATCAGCCCGGTCGCCTCGGCGTCGGCCGCCGACATGCCCAGCCGCAGCGCCAGGTACTCCGACGGCCCGAACGGCACCGTGCCGTCGTACGCGTTCCCCGGGGAGACCGTCGTCGACGTCGGCCTCTTCGTGACGGTGCTCGCGCGCGTCCCACTGCTCGGCGGCGCCGACACCTGCGCCTGCGAGGACGGCGCGGAAGCCGAGGTGGCCGCCGTGTCCGACGTGGCGGCGATGGACACGTCGCTGCCCGGCACCGACTGGGCGGGCCCCCGGTCCACCAGCACGAACGCCGCGCCCGCGATCACCGCGATGGCCGCGGCCCCGCCCGCGGCGGTCATCGCGACCCGGCGCCTGCGCACCCGGCGCGCCCCGGCCACGACAGCCTCGGCGGCACCCGCGCGAACCGGGACGTCCAAGCGCTCGTCACCGAACAACCGGTTGAGCTCGTCATCGAGGTTCACGACTCATACCTGCCTTCGACTGTCGTGGCGAGCTTCGTCCGCAGCGTGGCCATCGCCTTGCTGGCCTGGCTCTTGACCGTCCCGGCGCTGACGCCGAGGGTGTGGGCGATCTCGGATTCCGACAGACCTTCGTAGTACCGCAGGACGATGACCGCGCGCTGCCGCGGCGGGAGGTCCCGCAGCGCCTGCCACAGCGGTTCGTCCTCAAAGGAATAGCGCTCGCGCGTGACCACGGTGTCGGGGATGTCGGCGACGAGGTTCTCCCGCCGCGTCCGCCGCCACCGGCTGATGTGCGCGTTGGCCATCGCGCGCCGCGTGTAGGCCAGCGGGTCGCCGGTCTTGTGCGCGACGGACGACCACCGCGACCCGATCTTCTCCAGCACGCTCTGCACCAGATCCGCCGCGTCGTGCGGATTGCCGGTCAGTGCGTGGCCGTACCGGAGCAATCCCGGCATCGACACGCCGACGAACTCGGCGAAGTCATCCACGATCACCGCACCTTCCCCCCAGTCGACGCCCCGCGACAACCAGGCGGGGCCCCACAGCTCGAGGGAAATCGTAGCCACCGGTACCCCTCCCCACGCGCGGCGCGTCAACTGCCTTACACGGGGTCCACGCGCCATCCCGGCGCAAGGTTGCCTCGGGGGTTGGGTGATCTAAATCACTTTCGCGAGAGCGTTCTCCCACCCGATGACGCCGAAGGTCGTGCCGTCGAGGTATGCGCGGATTCCGGCCAGTGGGTACGGGATCACGTCAGCCGGAAGATCATTCAAGGGAAACCAGTCGATCGCCGAGCACTTCTCGGGTTCACGGTTGACCGGGACGCCGCTCCACTTGGAGGTCTCGAAGAACATGCCCAGCCGAGGTGACGGCCCGGAGCCGGCCACATGCGCCGTATGGACGTGGCGCAGGTCGGCCGCACACACAGTAACGCCGACTTCCTCGCGGGTCTCCCGAACCGCCGCCGCCAGAACCGACTCGCCCGCGTCCAGCTTTCCTGACGGCAGGTGCCACATGCCGCCGCCGTACGAGCCTCGGCGTTGGGTGAGAAGCAGCTGGTTGTCGCGGACGAGCAGAACGTGCACGTCGATGATCGTGTGCTGGTCTGACATTCGGGCGGGTCCCTCAATGCGATCGGGTCCTGGCGAGGCTCGAACTGGAACCGTCAGCGGCTCCCGAGGGACGCGGGCAGCTCGAACAGGCCGTCCGGCCCCGGCGGGAAGTCGTGCACGCCGACGACCGCCGCGGCCGGGATCGGCCCGTACACGTGCGGGAACCACGGGCCGGCCTCGATGGCGGGCACCGCGGCCTCCCACCGCACCGGCACGCCGACGAGGGCCGGGTCGATCTCCAGGAGCACGAGATCGGTCCGGCCCGCGTAGAGCCGGTTCGCGGGGAGGTGCACTGTCCCGGGGTCGGAACAGTGCACGAATCCCTCTGACACCAGGCTCGGCGCGGTCACCTCGGCGGCGGGCCAATCCGAGCGGGCAACGATGTGCAGGATCAACGGACTGTCACCTGCCAACCAAACAGACAGTGCACGAATCCCGACGCGGTCATGATTCGCAGGATCAACGGACTGTCACCTGCCAACCAAACAGACAGTGCACGAATCCCGGCGCGGTCATGATTCGCAGGATCAACGGATCGTGATCTGTCGACCGAGCAGGCCGTCACGCGCCCGCCGCTCCGCGATCGTCAGCGGCTCGGCGTCCAGGGAGGCCAGCGCCGCCTCCAGCCGCTCGCCCAGGGCGGTCGCGCCCTCGGCCCACTCGCGGGCGTGCAGCTCACGGTCGAGGTCCCAGACGGGGACGAGCAGGCCGTGCGCGCGGAAGGAACCGGCGAACCGCGAGCCCTCGCCCAGCGCGAGCTCACCCCGGGCCGAGAGGCGGGCGAGCGCGGCGAGCAGCTGCTCCTCCGGCTCCGGGCGGACCCAGCGCAGGTGCGCCTTCTCCCCCGCGTCGACCCAGTAGGCCGACGGGCCGATCCGCTCGGTGGGCAGGATCGCGCTGTTGGCGCGCTCCAGCGACAGCGCGACCTCGCCGCTGGGCTCGGTGCCCTCCGGCATCCACCACGTGAAGTCGGAGTGCACCTCGGGCGCGATCGCCACGGTCGTGTCGAGCATGTCCTGGAGCCGCTCGCGCTTCTCGGCGACCTCGGTCTCCGGGCCGACCACGGGCAGCACGTCACCCGGCGCGGCGTCGAGGACCCAGCGCAGGGCGCGGGCCAGGTCGCGGCTGATGTCGTTGGAGCGGGTCTGGACCTGCAGCCCGACGAAGGCGACGTCGTCGGCGCGGACCAGCGCGGCGGCGGCCATCGGCAGCACCGTGGCCAGCACGACCTCGCGGCCCTCGACCGACAGCGTCAGCTTGGCCGTGCCGGACGGGACGAACTCGCGCAGCGCGATCAGCTCGGTCTCACCCGCGATGCCATCGAACGGACGCGCGACCGGCACGTCCACCACGCCACCGGCCAGGCCGTGGCACGCCTTGTAGCGCTTGCCGGAGCCGCACGGACATGACTGGCGCGGGTTGATGCCCGACGTGTCCTCCGGCTTGACCTTGCGGGGCTTCACCGCTGATCGCTTGGACATCGTCGAAACTCCTCGCACTGACGGACAAATGATGCGTTGGACGCTACCCAATCAACCCGCGTCGAGAACGGTGCGGGTGGCCGCTGGGTCGTTGGTGGCCAGCCAGCGCACGCCGAGGTCGGCGCAGAAGCGGATGTCGGCGGGGTCGTCGACGGTCCAGCAGTAGGTGTCGTGCCCGCGGTCGGCCGCCCGCGCGACGTAGTCCGGGTCGGCCCGCAGCACCTTGAGACCGGGGCCGATGTGGTCGGCCCACGACGGCAGCGCGCCGCGGCGCAGCCACGGCAGTGACCGGTCGAGCAGGAACACCGTGGGCAGCGCGGGCGCCAGCGCGCGGACCCGGCGGACCGCCAGCGCCGAGAACGACATGACCACGACCGGCGACTCGGCCTTCGTCGCGGGTTGGTGGAGCCCGTGCTCGGCCAGCAGCTCGATGAGCGCGACCTCGACCTTGCCGCCCGTACGCACCGGGTGCTTGGTCTCGATGAACAGGCCCGCGCCGTGGTCGACGGCCATCCCGAGCAACGCGCGCATGGTCAGCACGCCGCGCTCGCCGCCGAAGTCCAGTTCGGAAAGCTGGGCCAAGGTCATCTCGCCGACCCGCCCGGTGCCGTTGCTCGTCCGGTCGACCGTGGCGTCGTGCACACACACCAGGTGGCCGTCACGGGTCAGCCGCACGTCGCACTCGAGCGCGTCGGCGCCCTGGGCGAGGGCGAGTTCGTAGGCCGCCGCGGTGTGTTCTGCCCGCAGGGTCGAGGCACCTCGGTGGGCGACTAGCTGCACAGACGCGATCATGCCACCGTGGTGGGATGACGTTCGACTCGAGCGACCCCGACTTCGTCGCCGACCCGTATCCGGCCTTCGCCGCACTGCGCGCGGAAGGCGAGGTGCACTGGCACGAAGGGCTCGGGCTGGCGGTCGCGGTGTCGCACGCTGCCTGCTCGGCGGTGCTCCGCCACCGCGACTTGGGTCGCTTGTGGACAGACGCGGCACCCGCCGACGTATTCACCGCTTTCAATCTGCTGCACCGGAATTCGCTCCTGGAGAACGAACCGCCGACCCACACCCGGCTGCGCAGGCTCATCGCCGCCGCGTTCGCCCGCGGCCACACGGAACGGTTGCGGCCCTGGGTCAGCGACTTGGCTGACCGCATGGTCGCCGACCTCGCCGACCGGATCGCGGACGCCGGCTCGGCCGACCTGCTGGCGACCGTCGCCGCGCCCCTGCCGGTCGAGGTCATCGCCGAACTCCTCGGCGTCCCGGCCGCCGACCGCGCGCTGCTGGCGCCGTGGTCCAACGCGATCGTGAAGATGTACGAGTACGGCCGCCCAGAAGCCCAGCGGCTCGCGGCGGAGACCGCGGCGCGGGAGTTCGCCGACTACGTGCGCGGCCTCGCCGCCGATCCGCTGCCGGACAGCCTGGTCAGCGACCTTGTCGCTGTCCGCGACGGCGGTGACCGGCTCAGCGAGGACGAGCTGGTCGCCACCGCGGTCCTGCTGCTCATGGCGGGCCACGAGGCCACGGTCAATGTGATCGGCAACGGGGTCCTCGCCCTGCTGACGCACCGCGAACAGTGGGACCGGCTACGCGCCGACCCCGGTCTGCTGCCGACCGCGGTGGAGGAGCTGATCCGCTTCGACGCGCCGCTGCAGCTCTTCGAGCGCACCGCGACCGAGCGCGTGGAGGTCGCGGGGTACGTGGTCGAGCCGGGCGACAAGATCGCCGCCCTGCTCGGCGCGGCGGCCAGGGACCCGCTCGTCTTCGCCGAACCCGACCGCTTCGACATCGCCCGCACCCCGAACGCCCACCTCGGCTTCGGCGCCGGGATCCACTACTGCGTCGGCGCCCCGCTGGCCCGGGTCGAGATCGCCGCGACACTCGCGGCGCTCACCAGGCGGCTGCCGAACCTGACGCTCGCCGATACCGCGCCGCGCCGCCCGGAGTTCGTCATCCGCGGTCTTCGCGCGCTGCCGGTTGGCTAGCGCTGTGCGCCTGGGGTGCGGTGTGTCCGCAGTTCGGGCGCGGGCGCGCCGTCGACGCTGATCACGCGCATCAGGCGGACCGAGTCCGGGTCGACCGGGGCCAGCAGCGCCGAGATCCGCAGGACGACGAGCACGGTCAGGACGGCGACGGCCGCGGCGATCAGGTCCGTCGCGGCGCTGATCAGCACGCCGTCGGCCTTGGCCTGCACGCTGTCACGCAGTCGCCACAGCACGGTGACCGCGAACGCGACGCCGCCGACCGCGAGTGCGATCCACCAGGTCCGGACCAGGCCGCTGGGTGACGGACGCTCGTCACCCGGCTTGCGCATCGCCGCGTGTTCCAGTTCGGCGACCACGGCTCCGGGCACCACGAGGTTGATCCCCGGGACGACGACGCCGACAACCACTTGCCACATCGGTCGAGCCGACGCGTACCCCGCGATCTCCTGCGCGGCCTTCCGCGCCGGGACGAGCCACCACAGCAGCAGCGCCGCCGCGGCGATCCCGAACGCGACCGACGCGAAGGCGCTGGTCACGACCAGACTGTCGGACGCGGCGACAGTCCCACGCGGCAGCGCGCTCGTCCTGGCCGACAGCAGCAGCACGTAGCGCCAGGCCTCGGCGCCCGCGGCGAGCACCGAGAAGATCGCCAGCGCGACCAGGGCACCCATGGCGAGCCTGCCCCGGGTGCGCACCTGCTCGGTCGCCGACGTCGTGCTCTCCGCGGCGGCGACAGACGTCGGCCAGCGCCACGCGAGCGCGGGGAAGCCCCAACGCGGCGTCGAGCGGTATGACGGCGGCCCGAGGTACGGGCCGAACCGCCGCGGCGACGCGGGCGCGGGCGGACCGGGCGGCGGGGTCGCCACCCAGTCCAGCGGCGCCGGGCGCTGCGGCGGATAGTGCATCAGATGACCACGGGGTCCTGGCCGGACGCGCAGTCCATGGCCCGGCTCGCGCGCTCCCACGACTGCATGCCGCCGTCGACGTTGGTCGCGTCCCACCCGTTGGCGTTGAGGTACTGGGTGACGCGCGCCGACCGGGCACCGGACCGGCAGATCACGTACACCGCGTCGGAGTCGGGCAGCTCGCCGAGCCGACCGGCCAGCTCGCCCATCGGGATGTGCACGGCGCCGGGCGCGTGCCCGGCGTCCCACTCGTCCTGTTCACGCACGTCGAGCAGCGTCACGTCGGTCGGCAGCTCGGCGGGCAGGTCGATCACGGACACGCTTGGGACCTGGTTCGGCATCACACATCGATGCTGCCATGCCACCCCGTAGAACGCTGGTGAAGACGTCAGTGCGGGGTGGCCTTCGAGTGGCGAACCGACTCACCGCCGATGGCGGCCGTTGGCCAGGCGGGCGCGGTCGTCGGCGGCGCCGAAGCGGGCGATGTCACGGTCGCGGATGAAGCCGAGGCGGTCCGGGGCGTGCATCCGCATCCGGATGCGGTTCGCGTCGGCCGGGACGCGGCTCTGCGTCGCCTTGCTCATGATCAGCACCGCCAGGAACGCCGCGGGCACCGTCACCAGCGCGGGCTGCTGCAGGAACGGCGGTGCCCAGCCGCCGGTGTAGCCGCTGACGATGTTGGTCACCAGCGCGGTGATCACCAGGCCGCCGCCGAGCACCATCCCGGACGCCGCGCCCACCCAGGTGATCTTGCGCCACCAGATCCCCAGCAGCAGCACCGGGCAGAACGTCGACGCCGCGAGGGCGAACGACAGCCCGACGGTCAGCGAGATGTCCGACGGCCGCAGCAGCCACGCGATCACGAACGGCACCGCGCCCGCCAGCACCGTGGCGAACCGGAAGTCCCGGACCCGGCCGGTGAACACGTCGGTCGACAGCACCCCGGCGACGCTCACCACCAGCCCCGACGACGTCGACAGGAACGCGGCGAACGCGCCCGCCGAGGTGACCGCGCCCAGGATCTCGCCCAGCAGCCCCGGGGCCACCTTCATCGGCAGCACGAGGACGGCGGCGTCTGTCTTGCCGGTGACCAGCAGCTCCGGCACATACAGCCGCGACAGCGCACCTAGGAGTATCGGGAACAGATAGAACAATCCGAGCAGCGCGAGCACGTGCAGCGTGGTCCGGCGCGCGGCGCGGCCGTCGGGGTTCGTATAGAACCGGACCAGGACGTGCGGCAGGCCCATCGTGCCCAGGAACAGCGCCACGATCAGCGAGTACGTGGTGAACAGCTCGCCCGTGCCGCTCACCGGCTTGAGCCAGCTCGCGTTGTCCATCGGCGCCCCGCTGACCACGGGGACGGCCGAGCCCTCGGTGAAGTAGAGGACCGTTCCCGCCTCGACGGTGTGCGGCCCGGCGCCCCAATAGACGCTGCCGCCCGGCCCGCCGTCGACCCGGCCCTGCGTCGTGAGCGAGACCGGGACCTCGACGGTTAGCACTACCGGCGTCTCCACAGTGATCACCGCGTCCGAGGTGAACCGCGGCGGCAGCGTGTCCGCCAGACCGGTGACGTCCCCGCGCGCGCCACCGTGGCCGATGAACAACGCGATCATGACGAACGTCGGCGCGGCGATGGCGAACAGCTTGAGCCAGTACTGGAACGCCTGCACGACGGTGATCGCCCGCATCCCGCCGCCGAAGACGTTGACGAACACCAGCACCGTGACCACCGCCGAGCCCAGCCACACCGGCGCGCCGGGCAGGATCTGCCGGACGGTCAGCCCGGCGCCCTGCAACTGCGGGACCAGGTAGAGCACGCCGATGAACACCACGAACACCGCGGCGAGCTTGCGCATCCCGGGCGAGCCGAGCCGCGCCTCACAGAAGTCGGGCAGCGTGTACGCGCCCGATCGGCGCAGCGGGGCCGCCACGAAGATCATCAGCAGCAGGTAGCCCGCGGTGAAGCCGATCGGGTACCAGAGCGCGTCGGCGCCGTCCTTGAGGACCAGGCCCGCGACGCCGAGGAACGAGGCCGCCGAGAGGTACTCCCCGGAGATCGCCGCGGCGTTGCGCCGCGACCGCACTGTCCGGCGGGCGACCAGGAAGTCGGACGTGGTGTTCGCCTGCCGGGAGCTGCGATACCCGAGGGAGAACGTGGCGAAGCCGACCAGCAGGATCGCTGCCGCCGCCCACGGGTTCAGTTCCAACTGTCGACCGGTCTCTGAGTCAGGGGAACGCTACTTCTCGACCATGTCGACGAAGTCCCGCTCGTGCCGCTCCGCGAGCACGTTGTACCAATACCCGATACCGAACAGCAGTGGGAAGGGCAGGATCCCCAAGAGCACCCACGGCAGTGCCACCCCGGCCAGTGTCGCCACCGCCATCCCCGGCACCAGGAAGAACAACAGGGGCAGCGCGCCGAACAGCAGCAGCACCAGCCCGGCCAGCGCGGCGGCGGTGCGGAACTGGGTCCGGATGAAGCCCCGCACGACCTCCTCGGCCCAGCTGGTCTGCTCCTCCAGCTCTATGGCTGTGCGCAGGACGGTGACCGGCGCGCGCGCGTCGGCAAGCACGACCCGCTTGCGGCGAGGCCGCGGGTTCGGCGGTTCGCCACCCCCAGGCCCGGTCGCCGCGTGTTTGCTCACCTGGGAATCACAGCCCGGCGCCCCGGACCAGCCGGTCCTTGAGTTCACGGGTGTGCCTGCGGCTGACCGGCAGGATCTTCTCCTCGTGCCCGATCACCACCGAGTACCCCGATCCGCCCATGCGCAGCTCGGTGATCAGCGACAGCGGGACGAGGTAGGACCGGTGGATGCGCACGAAGCCCGCCTTCTCCCAGCGCTCCTCCAGCTGCGCGAGCGGGATGCGCACCAGGTGGGAGCCGTCGGAGGTGTAGAGGCGGGCGTAGTCGCCCTGGGCCTCCACCCACCGCACGGCCGCGCGGGAGACCAGCTTCGTGGTGCCCGCCAGCTCGACCGGGATCACCTCGTCGTCGCGGGTCTCGGGCACGGCGGTCGGCGAGCCCGCGCCGTTGAGGTGGATCTTGGCGAGGACCCGTTCCATCGCCTTGTCCATCCGCGGCTGCTGGGCGGGCTTGAGCAGGTAGTCGACCGCGCCCAGCTCGAAGGCGGCGACCGCCTCGTGGCTGTGCGCGGTGACGAAGACCAGCACGGGGGCGGGTTTGAACCCCGCCAGGAGCTTGGCCAGCTCCATGCCGGTGAGGCCGGGCATGTCCAGGTCGGCGAAGACCGCGTCGACCACGGGCATCCCGGCGTCCTTGCGCACGGCCAGCTCCGGGTCGTCACCGGCGAGCACCTGCAGGGCCTCGGTGGCGTCGAACGCCTTGAGGATGCGGCGCACGTGCCGGTTGCCCTGGAGGCGCTCCTCCAGCATGGCCATGCCTTCGTGCTCGTCGTCCACGGCCAGGACGATGAGGCCAGGGGTGTTGTTCGAAGTACTCACTGTGAGCAGCATCTTGCCGATCGTCGCGGGTGCCTGTCCATGGTCAACGCGTGGTCAATCCAGGACCAACCCACCGGGTGATTGTCCGTGACTGAGGGTCAACACAATAGGCCCCTTACAGCCCAAAGCGTGACCAGACCGTCCGGTTCTCCACAGCCTCCATTGCCGCGAGTACCCGATCCTGGGTCGACATCGCCGCCGAGGCGACCCCCAGCCGGGCGAGCAGCGGCCGTTTCGGCTCGGCGACGCTGATCTCCGCGTCGGGGAACCGGTCGGCCACCACCGAGCGCAGGGTGCCGACGCCGTCGATCAGGCCGAGTTCGAGCGCCTTGACGCCGGTCCACACCTCACCGGAGAAGAGGTCCTCGTCGGCGCCGACGAGCTTGCCGTCGCGCCGCTCGCGGACCCAGTCGACGAACTGGTCGTGCAGCTGGCCCTGCAGGCTCTTGAGCCAGGCGACGTCGTCGGGGTTCTCCGGCTGGAACGGGTCGAGCCGCACCTTGCGGGTGCCCGCGGTGTGCACGCGCCGCTCGACGCCGAAGCGCTCCATCAGCCCGGCCAGGCCGAACCCGGCGGTCACCACGCCGATGGACCCGACCAGCGACGTCTTGTGCGCGTAGATCTCGTCGGCGGCGCAGGCCAGCCAGTAGCCGCCGGACGCGGCGACGTCCTCGCAGAACGCGAGCACCGGGACCTTCTTCTCCGCCGCGAGCTCCCGCACCCGCTCGGCCACCAGCGCCGACTGGGTCGGCGCACCGCCGGGCGAGTTGATGGCCAGCGCCACCGCACACAGCCGGTCGTGGGCGAACGCCCTGGTCAGGGCCGATTCGACGGTGCTGACGTTGATCGTGCCGCGGGCCAGCGGGGTGGGGGTAGGGGTGATCACCCCGTGCAGCTTCACCACGGCCACGACGGGCCCGCGGTCGCCTCGGTCGCCGAAGGGGAGTCTGGCGGAAAGCCGCTCGGTCACGCTCATGAGTTCAAGATACGACGGAAGGACCCGCGGGGGTGATGGGCAGCGGCTGCCTGGGCGGCCCGTACTCCACCCACACACGCCAACTCAAGAAACGACCGACGGACCCGACGGGGTAACCGGCAACGGCACCCGAGGCGGCCCGTATTCCTCGTCCTCGTCGTCGCTGAAGTCCGGCAGGTCGGGCCGGACACCAGGGAAGTACTTGGGCACCCGCAGGGTGATCTTCATGCCCGCGCCCGGCGCGGTCTCGACCATCAGCGCGTACTCGTCGCCGAAGACCTGGCGCATGCGCTGGTTGATGTTGCCGACGCCGACGTGCGACCCGGTCTTGTGCGAGTCGCGCAGGTCCTCGAAGAGCCGGTCGGCGTCCATCCCGACGCCGTCGTCCTCGATGATGATCAGCGCCTCGGCGCCGTTGTCGTGGGCGAAGACGCTGACCGTGCCGCCGCCGGGCTTCTTGGCGATGCCGTGCCGCACCGCGTTCTCCACCAGCGGCTGCAGCACCAGGAACGGCACCACCACCGACTGCACCTCCGGGGCGATCCGCAGCCGCACGTTGAGCCGCTCCTTGTAGCGGGCGCACTCGATCGTCAGGTAGCGGTCGATGTTGCTCAGCTCGTCGGCCAGGGTGGCGAACAGGCCGGACGTGCGGAACGAGTACCGGGTGAAGTCGGCGAAGTCCTGCAGCAGCTCACGGGCCTCCTCCGGATCCGTGCGGATCAGCGAGGAGATCGTGTTCAGCGTGTTGTAGATGAAGTGCGGGGAGATCTGCGCGCGCAGCGCCCGGATCTCGGCGCGGACGAGCTGCTGCTTGGACTCGTCGAGCTTGGCCAGCTCCAGCTGGATGCACAGGAACGTCGCGACCTCGTCGGCCGCGCGGATCAGGCGCTTGCTGTCGACCCCGCCGACCACGATCAGCGCGCCCTCGACCTGGCCGTCGATGATCAGCGGGACGATCACCGCGGTGCGCATAGGGCAGCTGCCGCGGTGGCGGCACTGGAGGTTCTCGTGCTGGATGTGCGCGCGCTGGCTGCGCTGGACCGACTCGACGATCGACTCGGCGAGGTCCATGTAGTGGTCGTTGGCGTCGCCGTCCCAGGACAGGAGCCTGCCCTCGGCGTCGGAGATGCCGATGGCGACGCACTTGAGCATCTGCCGCAGGTTCGTGGTGGCCTCGTCGGCGGCCTGCTCGGTGAGGCCGTTGCGCAGCTCCGGGGCCGCCTTCGACAGCCGCTGGACCGCGTCGAGCACGGCGTCGTGCACCGAGCCGGTCTTGCGGGGCCTGCAGAGGATCACGAACAGCCCGAGCACGAGCAGCGTCGCGAGCACACCGACGAACGCGCGCTCGGTCAACAACTGGGCCACCGGGTAATGCTCCCTTTCCGGGCAAGGTGAGGCAAGACTGCGTCTGATCAGCGGAGCCACTGTTCTGAAGGAATCAGATCCCTTCCCCCCGAGTGTGGCAAGGCTACTTGAGCAACCGTGACAGCCTTCGGTCCGCGAGCGGCTTGCCGCCGGTCTGGCAGGTCGGGCAGTACTGGAAGGACTTGTCGGCGAAGGACACCTCGCGCACGGTGTCCCCGCACACCGGGCACGGCAGTCCCGTCCGCGCGTGTACCCGCAGGCCGGAGCGCTTCTCCCCCTTGAGCCGGGCCGCGGACTGGCCGACGGACCGGTCGACCGCGTCGGTCAGCACGGTGCGCATGGCCGCGTAGAGATCGTCGATCGCCCCAGAGGTAAGGCGAGCGGGCGTGGCGTACGGCGACAGCTTGGCCACGTGCATGATCTCGTCGGAGTAGGCGTTGCCGATGCCCGCGATCAGCCGCTGACTGGTCAGCGCCGTCTTGAGCCGCTCGGTGCGGTCGGCGAGCAGGGCGGCGAACTCGTCCCTGGTCAGCCCCATCGCGTCGGGCCCGAGGGTGGCGATCTGCTCGATCGACGCCGGGTCGTCGACGATCCACACCGCGAGGCCCTTCTTGGTGCCCGCCTCGGTGAGGTCGAACCCGGGCCCCTGCCCGGGCGGCCCGAGGTGCACGCGCAGCGCCAGCGGCCCCTTGCCGGTCGGCTTGGGCGGGGCGGCCGACATCGTGTCCGCCCACCGCAGCCAGCCCGCGCGGGCCAGGTGGGTGACCAGGTGCAGGCCGTCGACCTGCAGGTCGAGGTACTTGCCGTAGCGCGCGGCGCCGGTGACCGGCCTGCCGTGCAGCGCGGTCCACGGCGGGCTGGCGGTCTTGAGGACGCTCAGCGACGCGACGTCCACGCGGGCGACCGTGCGGCCGACCGCGTGCTCGCGCAGGTGGTGGGCCAGGGCCTCGACCTCGGGCAGTTCGGGCACGGCCCCAGTCTTCCCGCTGAAAGCCCCGGTGTCATGCCCTGCGACCGCGCTCAGGAGAGTGGCTTGAGCACACCCTCATAGCTCGGCTGGGCGCCCTGGGTGATCGACTTGCAACGCCCTGCGACCGTCCACCTAGGAGAGCGGCTTGAGCACACCCTCATAGCTCGGCTGGGTGTCCTGGGTGATCGACTTGGCGATCTTGGCGATCTCGCCGCGGGCGGTGAAATAGCCGCGTACCGTGCCGATCCACTTCTCCACCGGCTCGCCGTCGCCGTCGTCGCCGGTCTCCGCGACCAGCTTCCACGGCCTGCGCAGGGCCCACCGGACCGGGAAGAACAGCACGCCCATGACCAGCAGTAACACCAGCCAGCCGGGCACGACCACACCGCCGGGCATCCACGAGATCAGCACGATGCCGAGGGTCACGATCAAGATGATCATCACGACCCCAGGGACGTAGCCTGCGGCCACGTCGTGCTCGAAGTCGTCCTCAGTGGCCGGGGTGCGCCACTCCAAGGTGCCGTGAACGGTCCACAGCCTGCCGTTCACGTCGCGAACCTGACGCGTCATCTCCTGCCCTTCGGCGTTGGTAACCGGGCCACCACATTCAGTCACTACACCGAGAGGTACGTTACCGCCTCGCCGCTGGACCCTACGGGTGAATCGATCCCACCAGCTTCACTCCGCCGAGTGTTCCACCCCACGCAAGGAATGATCAACTGAACGTGGGTTATCGGCTGACGACAACTTGGGTTATCAGCTGGCGACAACTGTCGTCGGGGAGGGCGCCGGATCCGGCTTCGTGGTCTCGGTCGGCGCGGGCTTGGTCGATTCCGTCGGCGGATCCGTCGGCTTGGTCTCCGCGGGCGGGTCGATGACGTCGACCGGCTTGGTCTCGACGGGCTTGGTCTCCGACGGAGTCGGCTCCTCGCTCGGCGTGCCAGTCGGCGTGGGCGAGAGCATGATCTTGTAGCCACCCGCCGACGGGGTGTGATAGACGGTGTACTGGGTGGTCTCGGTGACGACCGTGGTCTGGTTGGCCGCGTTGACCTTCGTCGTGGTGATGGTCTCGTCCACGACGTCGTACTCGTCGTAGATCGCCCACTTGCGCTCGTAGGAGGTCTTCTCGAAGACCACCGGCTGCGTCTCGTCGTAGTCGTCGGGCAGCAGGCGGGGAGCGACGAACGCCGCGGGGCCGTCCTGCGTCGTCTCGCCGCTCTGGGGCTGGGCCGCGACCCGCCCGGCGTCCACGTTGTCGATGGCGCCGCTGCGGGTGGCCTGCGCCTGCTGGGCCACCGCGTGCTTGTCGCCGGGCTTGGCCTTGCCGCCCTTGTCCGGTGCCTGCGCGGTCGGCTGGCCGACGCGCCCGGTCGGCGTCGGCGTGGTCCGGGTGACGTCGGTGATGACGACCTCGGGCACCTTGGTGCCGTCGAAGTCGTCGAAGGCCTCGGTGGTCGACGAGCCGCCCATGGCGACCATCGCGTAGCCGAACGCGCCGACGGCGGCGGCGGACGTCGCGGCGAGGCAGGCCTGGATCTTGGCGTTGGCCAGCATGGCCTTGACCCCGGTGGCCGTCGCGGTGCCCATGTGGTGCCAGAGCACGACCCCGGCGACCGGCGCGGTCATGAACGCCGCGTGCGCCCGCAGACCGGAGCAGACGTCCTGGAGTTCGTCGACCATCGCCGCGCAGGACGCGCAGGTGGTGATGTGGACGCGCACCTTGCGCCGCTCCACACCCTTGATCGTGCCCGCGGTGTAGGCGCCGAGCTTCTCCAGCACCGACCGGCAGCCGGTCGACCCACGGTCGATGGACAGGTGGGCCTGCAGGTAGGCCGCGCGCAGCCCCTGGCGGGCGCGGCGGGCCAGCGCGGCGGTGGCGTTCGGGCTGAGCCCGAAGTTCCCGGCGACGACGGCCGGGCGGGCGCCCTCGACCTCGACCTCCCACAGCACGCTGCGCCAGCGCTCGGGGAGGCTGGTGAACGCCCGGGTGATCAGGTTGCGCTCGGTGGACTGGCCGCTGCGGTCCGGGTCGGCCCCGACGCGGTGGTTGAGCTCCTCGTCGGACACGGGGACGTCGCGCCTGCGCCCGTTCCACTCCCACGCGACCCGGCGGGCGACGATCAGCAGGTAGCCGCGGACGTTGTCGACGGGCCCCGAGCCGCGGCGGATCGCCTGCAGCACCCGGAAGAAGGCCTCAGCGGTCAGGTCCTCGGCCTCGGCGCGGTCGGCGGCCAGCCCGAGGGCCAGCCTGCGCACCGCGTCGCTGTGGCGGGAGAAAAGTTCCCCGAAGGCGGCGTCCTCACCGTTGCGGAGACGGTGGAGCAATGCGCGATCCTCGGCGGCGGCGTTGTCCGGCGACGTGTCGATGTCCAGGGCATCGGTCATCCGGCCTGGTACCTCCTCGTGGCCGCCGTGACAATGCAGTCCAAGATGCCACACCGCAAGCCCGTACGGTGGATAAACGTGAATAACGTTAATGGAGACCCGTTGATCGGTGGCGACTGAACGGCCTAGCAAACACACCCAAACGCGCACCGGTCACGCGGTGGAACGCAGCAAGGGGCAGCCCCGGTGAAGGCGGCCGTCGCGGTCCGTTATAGTTGGCGGCGCACCACGCGGATGTAGCGCAGCTGGTAGCGCATCACCTTGCCAAGGTGAGGGTCGCGAGTTCGAATCTCGTCATCCGCTCGTTCACCAAGAGGCCCGTATCCACGCCGGATACGGGCCTCTTGCATGTCCCCTCACAGTGCTCGACCTCACAGGGCACCTGGCCGGAACGGGTCGTGCTCGACGAGCAGCTTCTCCATCCGCGCCCGATCGATCCGGTTGGCCACGTTCGACAGCTCCTGCCGGTCCCGGATGACCTTGGCGAGGGTGAACGCCGAGGTCACGGTGTAGAGCGCGCCGATGGCTAAGAAGGCCCGGACCCATGGGTCGACGGGCAGGATCGCGATGCCGATGGTCAGCGCGGTGAGGGCGATCGCGAACGAGATCGCGGCCTGGGCGTAGAACGCGGCGGTGGTCGGGGAGCTCGGGGTCTTCGTGTCCGTGGTCATGGCTCAACTGTGCGCGAGGCCACACCCGATGACATGCGTAGATCTACTCGACTTCGCCAAAGGCAGCGGGGACGGCCACGGCCAACTCGGCCAGCGTGGCCGGGTCCTGCTCCAGGGTCAGGCGCCTGGCCAGCTCGATGACCAGCCGCGACGCGGGGGTCGCCGGGTCCGGTAGGGGCAGGCGGGCCACGTACTGGGTGATCCAGCGGCGCCTGCCCGCGTAGAGGCGGTTGCCGCAGACCTCGTCGTAGAACCGGGCGCCGAACGGCGAGTTCGCCACGCCGAGCACCAGGTGGGCCAGATCCTCGCCCAGTTCGGCGACGCTGATCCAGTAGCAGTCGCCGTTGACCACCGCGCCGCCCCGGTCGATGGTGAAGCGGGGCTCCGGGCTGATGTCGGGGAACACGATCTTCGGCTCCCGCCAGCCCGCCGGCCGCTGCGGCACCCAGATCTCGAACCACTCCCGGCCCGCGTCGACCAGGTAGCGCCGGGCCGCCAGCCGGTCGCGGTGTTCCCGCAGGTAGGCCGCGGCGCGCGGGTAGTCGGCCAGCTCGACGACCTGGCGCGTCGGCCGGTCGAGGTAGGGATAGAGGACCCGAAGGCGCGGTGCGCGCGGCGGCGCCCACGCGCTGATGTCCCCGTGGGTGAGCAGGGGACGCAGCAGCTCGGGTTCGACGTCGGCCCAGTCCGCGCGGATGAACACCGGGTCCGCGGTGGTCTTGATGCCGACCCGGACCCGGGCGAGGTCGCCAAGGGTGTGCCAGGTGCGCTCGGCGATCCGGTCGAGCCTGCGCTCCCGCTCCGGCGTGCTCAGCCGCCACGTGTGCCCGTCGACCAGCGTGCCGACGTCCACCCGGAACGCGCGGCCACCGACGCCGAGCGTGGTGCCGGTCTCGGCGGTGAGCGCGGCGAACAGGTCGCCGTCCTCGGCCTCCCCCTCGGTCTCATAGGCGTTGGCGAACCGCGCGGGAGCCGCGACGGCCGACCGCACGGCCACGACGACCGCGGGGAGCACAGCGGCCTCGAACAGCTTGGTGTCGCCGAGGTCGAACACCTCCCGCACGGCGAAGTCCGCGGTAAGCCGCTCGCGGACGTTGGCGCCCGCCTTGGTCGTAAGGAAGCGGTTGGAGCAGATCAGGCCGAGTACCCCGCCGTCGACCAGCAGCCGCGGGATCACCGCGACGAACGGGTGGGTCAGGTCGATGCGGCCGCTGAGCCCGAACCGGGCGGCCAGCCGGGCCGCCGCCGGGCCGAGGACCTGCGTGCGCACGTACGGCGGGTTGGTGATCACCGCGTCGAACCGGCCGTCCGTGGTTTCCTCGGTGAAGTCACGACACAGGATCGTCGCCTCCGGCAGCCTGGCCTGGGCGGCGGCCACCGCGGCGGGATCGAGGTCGTAGCCGACGAGCTCGGCGTCCGGCCGCAGCTTCGCCACCGCGGCCAGCAGCTCCCCGTCCCCACACGCCGGGTCGAGCACCCGGGGAGCCGGGGCGCCGAGCAGGTCGACGACCCGCTCGGCGACGAACCCGGCGAGCGCCACCGGGGTGTAGTGGCTGCCCAGCCGTTTGCGGCGGTCAGCCAACGGGCTGCTCGATCAACGCGGGCAGCAGCCCGGCGTCGACGGCGGCCACCAGCTCGGCGTGGTCGGCCTCGGTCTGGTCGGCGTAATCGGTGGCGTAATCGGCGAAGGCCTCTTCCAGGTCGCCGTCGTCGCAGTACCCGGCGAGCAGGCGCGGGTCGACCGACCGGGTGTGCGCGCGGGCCAGCAGGGCGCCCGCGAGCCTGCCGTAGTCGTCGAGGTGGTCGCGGTCGAGCGTGGTCGCGTCGATCTCGCCCTTGCGGTTGCGGAACTGGCGGACGATGTAGTCGCGGCCCTGGACCGTCGTCCAGCCGAGCAGGATGTCGCTCTCGGCCTGCACCAGCCGCGCCCCGTGCACGATCCGCTTGCCCTCGTGCTTGGCGGCCCCGGCGCCGAGATGCTCGGCCAGCGCGGACGGCCGCGCCTCCTTGACCTGCAGGATCAGCGCCTCGTCACCGTTGCCGTGCAGCAGGACCAGGTAGTTGCGCAGGCCGACGCTGCCGGTGCCGACCACCCGGAAGGCCACGTCGGACACGCCGTACCGCATGATCAGGTTCCGCCGCGACTCCCGCAGCGACTCGACGTACTCAGGCAGCGCGCCGACCACCGCGTCGGCCACATCGTCGTCCACCGCGGTCAGCACCGGCGGATCCTCGACGAACCGCCAACGCTGGTCGGCGCCCTTGCTCGTCCACCGCGCCGCCACCCGAGCACTGGTGTTCTTCCGCGCCTTGCGGGCCGCTTTCGCGAAGTCGTCCAGCAGTTCCTCGGCCCGCACCTTGCTCAGCACGGACTCGTCGCCGAGGGCGGTCCACGACTCCAGGAACGGCTGCTCGGCCAGGTGGTCGATCGTCTTGCGGTAGGACCGCACCACGTCCTCGGCGGCGTCCCGGCACCCCTTCTCCGACACCC
>DATLIA010000019.1:0-8198 GCA_035540215.1 Actinokineospora sp.
GGTTTCCGCTGGGCGTGCGGCCGGAAGGTCCTCGTACTGGTTGTACGTGGGCCTTTCGGCCGTGCGGCCAGCGGGAAGCTGGGCCGTCGAGACCCCCGACGAACCTCCGGTCGTGACCACTAGGGTTGCCGCCCGTGAGTATCGAGCCGAGCCCCGACGCCGACCCGACCGACGCCCTCTCCGCCGTACCCGCGGCGGGATCACGACGGGCCCGACCCGTCACCGGGCACCTGCGCTTCTACTACGGGCCGATGGACTGCGGAAAGTCCACCCTGGCCCTGCAGGTCGACCACAACCAGGCCAGGCAGGGCCGCAAGGGGCTCCTGCTCGTGCACCTCGACCGCTCCGGGCTGCCGCAGATCTCCAGCCGCATCGGCATCACCAGGGCCGCCATCGAGGTCCACGCCGACGTCGACCTGCTCGCCATGGTCCGCGGCCACTGGGCCGCCGGGGCGCGGGTGGACTACCTCATCGTCGACGAGGCGCAGTTCCTCGCGCCCGCCCAGGTCGACCAGCTCGCCGAGCTCGCCGACGACTCCCAGGTCGACGTGTACTGCTTCGGGATCGCCACCGACTTCCGCAGCCAGCTGTTCCCCGGGTCCCGGCGGCTGTTCGAACTCGCCGACGATCTCCAGCCGGTGCAGGTCGACGTGCTCTGCTGGTGCGGGCTGCCCGCCCGGTTCAACGCCCGCGTCCAGGACGGTCAGGTGACACGGGCCGGGGACATCGTTCTCGTCGCGGACACGGGGCACTCTCGTGTCGGTACGCACAGTGAACCCCACTCCGAACACCGTACAACTACGGTCCGTTATCAAGTGCTCTGTCGGCGCCACTTCCGCTTGGGGGACCTCGGTACCGACTCGGGGGTCCAAGGTCAACTATCGTTCGCCTGACAAGGCGGTTACCCGCTAGCATCACCCAGAGGGGTGATATGTCCGTGCCGAAGGTGCGATAACGCGTCACAAAACCGGCGGTCGGGCATCCCTTAGGAGGATGCTGTTGTTGACGGGTGAAGCTTGTCACCCTGAGCGACCGCGACGGGTGATGCGGGAATTCTCGCCGCCCTTCGTCCGTTGCTGAGGGTAAGCAACACCCTGGCCCGGGTTTCCTGGGCCGAGCGAAAGGACACCACCATGGCCGACCGTGTGCTTCGTGGTAGCAGGCTGGGAGCGGTCAGCTACGAGACTGACCGCAATCACGACTTGGCCCCGCGCCGAACGGTTCGCTACGCGTGCCCGAAGGACCACGACTTCGAGGTGCCGTTCTCCGATGACGCCGAGGTCCCCTCGGTGTGGGAGTGCCGCCTGCACGGGCTGGAATCGAAGATGATCGACGGCTCGGCACCCGAGCCGAAGAAGACCAAGCCCCCGCGCACCCACTGGGACATGCTGCTCGAGCGCCGGACGATCCCGGAGCTGGAGGACCTGCTCACCGAGCGCCTGCAGGAGCTTCGCGGGCGCCGTGGCGCCCGCAGCGCGTAACACCTTCCTAGACCGACAGCCGCCCGGACCTCCCCCCTTCCGGGCGGCTGTCTCCTATTCCGGACAAGATCACCCTGCTCGCGCGATGGCGCGGAACACCTCGATGGTCTCCTTCTCGTCCTGTTCATCGCCGTGGTCGCTGAGCTTGACGATGACGGTCTTCGCGGCGGGGTCGATGTAGACGTACTGGCCGTGGATGCCGATGGCGCTGTAGTCCTCGCCGCCCGATGGGTGCCACCACTGCGCGGAGTAGCCCCAACCGTCTACCTGGTGCGGGGCCACGGCCGCGATCCGGGCGATCCAGGCGGTGGGGACGACCTGCTCGCCCTGCGCACGCCCGCCGTCGAGAACGAGGCGGCCGAGTCTGGCGTAGTCGCGGGCCGTGGCGTTGACGCAGCAGAACGCCTTCTCGGCGCCGCCGTCGTGGTCGAGGTTCCAGGTGGCGTCGTGCTCGGCGCCCATCGGCTGCCAAATGTTGTCCGTCAGCAGGTCGGCGAGCGGCCTGCCCTCGACCGTGGTGAGGATCTGGCCGAGAAGTTCCGTGTCGACGCTGCGGTAGGAACCGCGGCTGCCCGGTGCGAACTCCAGGTCGCGGTGGTCGCGGGCGAAGTCGGACAGGTCGCGGGTCAGATACAACCGGGCGGTCCCGGTGAACGGGAAGTACGCGTTGTAGCTTTCGGGCACGTCGACGCCGGAGGTCATGTCCAGCAGGTTCCGGACGGTGATGCTGTCGTAGGCGCCGCCGGTCTTGAGCTCGGGCAGGATGTCGACGAGCCGGTCCTCCTCGTGGAGCTTGCCGCTGTCGATGGCCTGGCCGACGAGCAGCGACACCATCGACTTCGCCGCCGACCACGACGACAAGCGGGTGGTCGGGCCGACGCCGTCGCCGTACCACTCGTGGGTCAGGTGGCCATCGCGCACGACGAGAAACGCCTGGGTGTGGGTCGTCGCCAGAAACTCGCCGACGGTGATCCGCCCGCCTTTCCACGGCACGTCGGCCGGGAGCGGCTGCTCCCGCACCGGCAGCGGGACGGCCCGTGCGGGTGCCGCGACGGTGCGCGCGGGGAACACGTCGCCGCGTCGGGAGGGCGGCGTGCTCTGCAGCTCCACCAGCGTGTGGGGCGCGGGGATGTCCATTAGCTCGGTCGCCACGTAGGAGCCCGCCACCACTACGGCCACGGTCAGCGCGACGACGGTCAGCACCCGGCGCGGCCTGCGAGGGGCGCTGCGAGCCCCCGGTGTCGGGTCGGGTTCGGCGACGCTGTCCGCGGTCTGCTCGTGGTCGCTCATCGGGAACCGTTCTCGTCGGCGGGTCGGGTGGTGGCGTCGACGGCGAGCCAGAAGGCCGCGATCAGGGTGGTGAAGACCGCGTCGTCGTCGTGGGCGGCCAGCTGCGGCAGGTGCGCGGTGATCGCCGGGTACCGCTCGGGGGACACGGTCCGGTAGGCGCCCGCCCAGGCCTGTTCGTCGGCCCGGCGCACCTCGGCGGGCAAGACCGCGTACGACGCGCGCATGCCCGCATAGGCCATGACCGTGTCGGCCAGCATCCGCTGGTACCGGGCCACCCCGGCGGTGTCGAGGCCGAGCTCCGCCAACGCCGTCAGCATCAACTCGACCGCCGCGAACTCCCCAGCGCCGCGCGTGGTGCGGCACGCCGTCGCGGCACCCACATAGGGATGGGCCACGAACACCGCCACCAGCTGATGGGCCAGCGACTCCATCCGCTCGCGCGGACCCAGCCCGGCAGGCACCCCCGCGACCGCCATCGCCAGCAGGCGATCGCCGACGGCGAGCAGCAGCGCGTCGCGGTCGGCGAAGTGGCGCCACACCGCCGAGCGGTCCACGCCCAGTTCGTCGCCCAGCGCCCGCCCGGTGAGCCCGTCCGGTTCGGCCCTGGCCGCGATCCGCACCGCCGCGTCGACGATCACCACTGGCGACAGCCGCCGTTTCTCGGCCACAACGCACCTCCGCATCACTGTTGTCATCAATGATGACATCGATGGTGACAGGCGACAAGCAGTCGAAACGCCGACGGCCGTGCCCCAAAGGTGAGGGGCACGGCCGTCGGCGTGAATGCGTTGTCAGCGCTTGATGCGCAGCAGGTGCTTGAGCTGGTTGCCGCGGCGGCGCAGGCCCCACTTGGTGACCCGGATCAGCGCCTCGCGGACGATGTTGCCGCTCATCTTCGACTCGCCGCGCTCCCGCTCGGCGAAGGTGATCGGCACCTCGACGACGGTGAAGCCCGCCTCGATGGTGCGCCACGCCAGGTCGATCTGGAAGCAGTAGCCCGCCGAGGCCACGGTGTCGAGCTTGAGCTTCTCCAGCACCGCGCGGCGGAACGCGCGGAAGCCGCCGGTCATGTCGCGGACCGAGGCGCCCAGCGCCAGCCGCGAGTACAGGCTGCCGCCGCGGGAGATGAACTCGCGCGACTTGGGCCAGTTGACGACCTTGCCGCCGGGCACCCAGCGCGAGCCGAGCGCCAGATCGGCGTCGGTGAGCGCGTCGAGGATGCGGGGCAGGTCCTCGGGGGCGTGGGAGCCGTCGGCGTCCATCTCGCAGATGACGGCGTAGTCGCGCGCCAGCGCCCACTTGAAGCCCGCGATGTAGGCCGCGCCGAGGCCCGCCTTCTCCGTGCGGTGCAGCACGTTGACGCGGTCGTCCTTGGCGGCCATCGCGTCGGCGATGTCGCCGGTGCCGTCCGGGCTGCCGTCGTCGACGATCAGCACGTGGACGTGCGGGAGGGCGGCGTTGAGCCGCTCGACGATGATCTCGATGTTGTCCCGCTCGTTGTACGTCGGGATCACCACCAGGAC
Source organism: Actinokineospora sp. (assembly GCA_035540215.1). Classification (GTDB taxonomy): domain Bacteria; phylum Actinomycetota; class Actinomycetes; order Mycobacteriales; family Pseudonocardiaceae; genus Actinokineospora. The sequence continues at coordinate 4,295 of DATLIA010000019.1, forward strand.
CGGTTCGAGCTTGTCCTCGCCGTGCGGCTGGTCCGCCATCGGTTGCTTCCTCCTCGCCGGTGCGTGCGCGCACCGGGCAGATACGTCTTTACGGCTGGTCTTCCACCGGGGACGGCACGTCCCGTGCGGCGGACCGTGAGCGCCTGCCGGTCACCAGTGCGAACACCAGAGCGGCGAGGCCCACGAGCACCATGCTCCATTCGGGCCATGCACCCAGTCGGTCCGCCATGGTAGCCGCTGTCCGCAGTGGGACGCGTTCGACCAGCGCCGCCGGCGTGAACAAGTCGGTGCTTTGGGTCACGGTGCCGTCGGGCAGCACGATGGCGCTGACCCCGCTGGTGGCCGCGACGATGACGGTGCGGCCGTGTTCCACGGCGCGCACGCGGTCCATCGCGAGCTGCTGGTAGGTCATCTCGGTGCGGCCGAAGGTGGCGTTGTTCGTCGGCACGGCGAGGAGGTTGGAGCCGTTGAGCACCGAGTCGCGCACGACACCGTCGAAGGCGACCTCGTAACACGTGACCAGGGCGACACGGGCGTCTCCCATGGCGAACACGGTGGCCTCGTCGCCGGGCAGGAAGGTGCCGGCGCGGTCGACGGTGGAGCTGAACATGCGGAAGAACTCGCGCATCGGCATGGTCTCGCCGAAGGGCTGCAGCTGCCGCTTGATGTACTCGTCGACCGGGCCGCGGCCGGGCTCCCACTGGATGACCATGTTGCGTGGCCCGTCGGGCCGCACGACGACGGCGCCGACGGCGATGGGTGCCTTGATGGCCTCGACGGCACGGGTGATGGCCTGCGCGGCGTCGGCGTTGCGGTACGGGTCGATGTCGGAGGCGTTCTCCGGCCACAGCACGATGTCGGGCTGGGCGACCTTGCCCGCGGCGACGTCGGCGGCGAGTTCCTCGGTGCGCTTGACGTGGTTGTCGAGCACGGCGCGGCGCTGGGCGTTGAAGTCCAGGCCCGCGCGGGGAACGTTGCCCTGCACGGCGGCGACGGTGATCTCGCCCGCGTCGGCGTCGGTGCCCACGGCGGGGATGGCGGCGATCCCGGCGGCCAGCGGGAGGATCGCGGCCAGCGCGGGCACGACGAGCGCGCGCGGGGCGCGGGTGATGGTGGTGCGGCGGATCAGTTCGCCGAGGCCGAAGCCGGTGAGGGTGACGGCGAAGGCGATGAGGGGGGTGCCGCCGAGGGCGGCCAGCGGCAGGTAGAGGCCCTCGGGCTGGCCGAAGGCGAGTTTGCCCCATGGGAAGCCGCCGAAGGGGAACAGCGCGCGCATGGTCTCGCCGGTGACCCACAGCAGCGCGGCCCACAGGTACCAGCCGCGCAGGCGGGTGACGACGGCGATGGCCGCGCACGGAAGTCCGATGAGCGCGGCTTCGAGTGCGCTGAGCGGCAACCATGCGACGGGTCCGACGAACACGCCGGTCCAGGACAGCAGCGGGGTCATGAAGCCCAGGCCGAACAGGAACCCGTAGCCGAAGCCCGCTTTGGGGCCGCGGCCGTGCAGGAGCAGCGCCAGCACGGCGAACCCGAGCGGCGCGAGCCACCAGGTCGGCCGGGGCGGCACGCTGAGGAAGACGAGCCCACCGGCGGCGAGCGCGGCCAGCGCGCGCAGGGCGACGGTGCGTCGGCCCCGGCGGGCGGGTGCGTCGAGGCTGGCGGCCATCGGGGGCTCCTGGGGCACGGCGGGGGCGACCACCCGCACAGAGTACGGGCACGTGGCGCGGGGTCGGCGGCTCCCCCGAACCATTCCGATGTGGACAACCGTCAACGTCAAGTCGATCGTTCGAGTAGGCTCACCTAACCCTCAAGTCGAGGGTTAGTGTTGCCGTGTTTGCCCTGGTCACTGCTAGGTTCGAAGGGTGACCAACATCGATGGACAGGGGTGGCGCGTCGAGTTCGACGCCGAGGTCGAGTTCCGCAATGGCGGCTCGCTGAGTGTCGAGGGGTTCCGGTTGGACTCCCCCTCCCCCGAGCTGGACGACGCCGCGACAGGTGAACTCTTGGTGCGGCACCTCGGGCTGCTGATGGTCGGCACCGTCCGGGTGGCGAACCGCAGGATGATCGCCGAGGCCCACAAGGGCTCCCGCGGCGTGGCGACCGCGCCCGTCACCGGGCCGCGGCTGATCGAGCTGAGCCACCGCGTCGAGCACGGCATGGCGACGCTGCCCGGCGTCCCGGGCCCGGAGATCGGCGACTACCTGACCCGGGAGGCCTCGCGCGGGCTCTACGGGCCGGGCACGGAGTTCCACATCGGGACGATCTCGATGGTCACCAACACCGGCACCTACGTCGACTCCCCCGCCCACCGCCACGAGGGTCAGCCCGACCTGGCCCAGCTCCCCCTGTCCAGCGTCGCCGACCTCGAGGGTCTGGTGATCCGCGTGGCGGGCGACGGCGTGCGGGCCGTGGACAAAGCCGCGCTGCTGCCCTTCGACGTCGTCGGGCGGGCCGTCCTGATCCACACCGGGTGGGACGCCCACTGGCGCACGCCCGCCTATTTCGAGGGCCACCCGTATGTGACGGCGGACGCGGCGGCGTGGCTGGTCGAGCAGGGCGCGGCGCTGGTGGGTATCGACAGCCTCAACATCGACAGCACCGACGACCCGCTGCGTCCGGTGCACACGGCGCTGCTGGGCGCGGGTATTCCGGTGGTGGAGCATCTGCGTGGGCTGGAGCAGCTGCCGCCGTCGGGGTTCCGGTTTCACGCGGCTCCGGTGCCGGTGGTGGGGTTGGGCACGTTCCCGGTGCGGGCGTATGCGGTGGTCGAGCAGGGGTGAGCAGTCGGTTCACCGACCGCGGCGAGCCGATGGGGTACCTGCGGACGGGCACGGTGCTCGTGCGGTGTCCGCGCTGCGCCGGGCGAGCGGCGGCCACGGGTTCCCGGGTGAGCTGCACGGGGTGCGGCTATTCGAAGGCCGGAGCCGCTGCGGCCGCGCCGGTCGAGCGCAGGAGGGTGCACGCGGGCGGTCGGTGTCAGCGGTGCGGGCAGACCGTGCGACGGTCGGGCATGCGGTGGCGGCATCTGCTGCCCAGAGCACTGCCGGTGTCCTGCCCTGGCTGCCGCGAAGTGACGGTCATGGCTACGACGGACAGCCTTGGTTGTGACTCCTCGATCGCGCGGTATCGCGGGTTGGAGCTGTGGTTGCAGGTCCAGTGCCGCGGTCGGACGCTGTGGGCGTTGCACGAGGAGCACCTCGACTACCTGGAGCGCTACGTGGCGGCGGGCATCCGTGAGCGGGTGCCCAATCGCAATGGGAGCCAGGCCAGCAGGCTGCCCGTGTGGATCAAGTCCGCCAAGAACCGCGACGAGGTCGTGCGGTGCCTGGCGCGGCTGCGGGCGTCACTGGACTGATCTCGGGTCTGGTCAGCCCGCCACCTCCTGTTCCGGGAGCAGGCCCTTGACCACCTTCCCCGTCGCGTTGCGGGGGACCTTGCGGACGAAGTAGACGTCGCGGGGCACCGAGTAGCGCTCCAGGTGGTCGTGGACGTAGTGCCGCACGTCCGTCGCCTCCAGGTGCACCCCCGGCCGCACCGCCACGTACGCGGCGAACCGCTGGCCGTACTCGCGATCGGGAACCCCGACGACAGCCGCGTCGACGACGCCGTCGAGGCTGAGCAGCAACTCCTCTACCGGCCTGGGGAACACGTTCTCCCCGCCCGAGATGATCATGTCGTCGTCGCGGCCGCAGACGAACAGTCTGCCGTCGGCGTCGAGGTAGCCGCGGTCGCCGGTGACCATGAGGTCGTCGTGCATCGCGTTGCGGGTGCCGTTGGTGTAGCCCTCGTAGAGCATGTCGTTGCCGACGCAGATGCTGCCGATCGTGCCCGGTGGCTGGGGCACGCCGTCGGCGCCGAGGATGCCGACCTTGGTGCCGACCGGGCAGCGCCCGGCGGTGGTGGG
>DATLIA010000020.1:0-1813 GCA_035540215.1 Actinokineospora sp.
GGCGTGGGCCGAGCACCGCGCCGAGAGTGAGCTGACCGCGGCGCTGGGCGAGCTGGCCGCCGCCGAACCCGGGCCCCGGGCCGAGACCGAACTGGCCGCGCTCGCCCGACTCGCCACCCACCGGGATCACTGATCTCGCGACAGGGCATTCTCTTGTCGCCGCACTTCTCTTCTTGGTAAAGGAAACGCAGTGGACTTACGCGAGGTGGGCCGATGAACATCTATCTGGCGGGTGGCCTCTGGGTCGCGGGCGCGGCGGCGGTCGCCGCTCTCGTGGCGTACCTGGTCCGCCGGATCGGTGAGACCGACGGCATCGTGGAGAACAACGAGGCCGCGGGCCAGGTGTTCACCATCGTCGGCGGCCTGCACGCCGTGCTCCTGGCGTTCGTGCTGATCTCCCTGTTCGACGGCGTGAGCGCGGCGGAGGACGGCGCGTACCAGGAGGCCGACAGCCTCGTCGCGGCGTACTGGGCGGCCGACTCGCTGCCCGAGCCGACGAAGTCCGACGTGCAGGACCTCGCCCGGTCCTACACCGCGACGGTGGCCGACACCGAGTGGTCGGCCATGATCAGCGGCGGCGAGGTGGCGGGCGAGGGCTGGTCCCAGCTCGACCAGCTGCGCAAGTCCGTGTCGTCGGCGACGGTGACCGACGAGTGGCAGAACGGCCGCAAAACCGAGGCGGCGAGCCAACTCTGGCAGGTCTACCAGGCGCGACAGGCCCGCCTGGACACCGCGGGCAGCGACGGCGTCAGCGGCGTCGTGTGGTTCGCGCTGATCGTCGGCAGCATCCTGTCGGTCGCCCTGCCCGTGTTGTTCGGCGGCCCGCGGCCGGTCACCCACATCATCATCGTGTCGATCCTCGCGGGCACACTCGCGCTGCTGCTGTTCGCCACACAGCAGCTGCAGAACCCCTACAGCGGCGGCGCCCAGGTCGGCTCGGACGCGTTCCAGATCGCCCAGGAACGGTTGAAATGAACCGGCGGGGCTGGCGGCTGGTCCTGGTGATCGGGATCAGCGCCCCCGTCCTGTCCGTCGGCCAGGCCGCGGTGGCGGCGGTCCCGTGCGTCGCGTTACAGGTCCAGAGCAACGGGCGCGGGCTCTCGGCGCTGGCCGCGGTGGACTTACCCGGCGGCCGGGTCCGACCCATCGCCGACTTGCCCTTCAGGGTCAACGCGATCGGCGCGCGGGGGGACACGGTCTACGGCCTTGCCTCTCGCGGCCGCGCGGGCGCGTTTCCCGACGGCGGGCACGTGGTGACGATCGCGCGGGACGGGACCGCGGTGGACCGCGGGGCGCTCAAAGGGTGGCCCCGGCCATTGGACGCGTTGGCGGGCACGGTTTCCGGGAAACGTTGGTACTTAAGGGATGACACCGGGCTGTATGTGGTCGACATCGACCCCGGCAGTGCCCGGTATCTGACCGTCGTGTCGCACGCCTGGTTATGGCCAGGGGGATTGGCCCGGACGGTCGACGACTTCGACTTCGGTTCGGACGGGCTGCTGTACGGGGTGGCCGCGCACGGCAAGCTCGTGAGTCTTGACCCTGCGACCGGCGAGGTCCGCCCGACCCGGTCGCCGAGCGTCGGGCAGGGGGACAGTTACGGGGCGGCGGTCCGCGCCTCCGATGGCACGCTTTATGTGTTGGCCAACGACTATCGCGGCCGGAGCGTCTGGTTCCACGTGAGCGTGCGGCCACCCGCGGTCGCCGAGTTGATCAGCAAGACCCCGGTCGACCACACCGACGCCGCCGGATGTGTGGCCGGACCCACTCCGCCACCTCCACCACCGCCCACACCACCTCCGCCGGTACCGCC
>DATLIA010000021.1:0-44685 GCA_035540215.1 Actinokineospora sp.
CAAGTGGATCCATTCCTACAACAGTGAGCGGCGGCACTCAGCGATCGGGATGCTCAGTCCCGACAACTTCGAGCGGTCACTCCAAGCGGCTGCTGCCTGAAACCCTCGTAAGCCCCTGTCCACCATTCGGGGTGAACCTCAATTGGCAGGACGCCGAACTGATCTGGGACTACCACCAGATGGGGCACGAACCGCGCCCCTGCGACGTAGCCATCGGACTCGGCAGCCACGATCTGGGTGTGGCAAGCTATGCCGCCGAGCTGTACCGAGCGGGCATGTTTCCGCTGGTAGTGTTCAGCGGCGGCAACAGTCCCACCACCGCAGAACGCTTTCCGCGCGGTGAAGCTGTCCACTACCGCGAACACGCCATCGCTCACGGCGTGCCTGACAGTGCCATCCTCGTGGAGCCCAACGCGGCCAACACCGGGCAGAACTTCTCGCTGTCGCGCGCGGTGCTGACCGACCACGGCATAACTCCCCGAACGGCGCTAGTCATCTCCAAGCCCTACATGGAACGCCGCGCTTTCGCTACCTGCCAACTCGTCTGGCCGGACATCGAGGTTCTGTGTACGTCGGAACCGTTGAAGTTCGCGGACTACGTTCAGTCCATTGGCAATGAGGGGCTGGTGATAGACATGCTGGTGGGCGACCTCCAGCGAGTCATCGAGGCGGCTCCCCAAGACGTACCGGCCGACGTTATTGCCGCCTACAACCGCTTGCTTGAAGCGGGTTTCGACAGCCGCTTGATCTAGAGCCGTTGACTGGAAGGGCCGCACGAACCATCGGGCGGTGCCGCAATACGTCAACGACACCGCCACGTCTCAGCCCGCGCTCAGCCCTCCAGGCTGGTGGTCAGGGCCTGCCAGGCCAGCACCGGCGCGGCGAGGTCGCGGATCGACGCGAGCAGGCCCAGACGAGCCGCCCGCACCGCCGGGGCCTCGGCCATCACCAGGATGTCGTCGAAGAACGTGTTCACCGGACCCGTCAACACCGACGCCGCCGACACGAAGCCCGCGAGGTCCGGCCCGGCCGACCCAGTCTTGACGAACGCCTCATGCAACGCGACCTCAGCGGGCTCCGCCAACACCGCCGCGTCATACCCGGCGTCCGTGCCCGCAGGGACGATCCGGCGGACACGCTGCAATGCGGCGGCCAGGGCGGCGAAGTCCGGGTCGGTGACGCGGGACGTCAACTCTGCCAGGGTCTCGTCGGCGACAGCAGGAGCCTGGGCCAGCGGAAGGACCGCCGCCACCAAGTCGTGCGCGTGACCGGCGTCGAGGAGGGACTGTTCGAAGCGCTTGATCACGAATTCGGCGACGTCGTCGAGGACGTCGTCACCGACCGGGATTCCCTGTGCCCGCACCAGATCGGCGGCGGCCGAGAGTCCGCGTGACAGGGTGATCGAGCGCAGCGTGGGGAAGGCCCGCAGGATCGCGACGACCCCGGCCGCGGCCCGGCGTAGGCCGAAGGGGTCCGAGCTTCCCGTCGGCTTGGCGCCGATGGCGAACAGGCCCGCGAGCAGGTCGAAGCGGTCGGCCAGCGCGAGCAGGGCGCCCGGCACGGTCGACGGGAGGGCGCCCGCGCCGGTGCGCGGGAGTTCCATGTCGAACAGGGCCTGGGCGACGGCCTCGGGCTCACCCGCACGGCGGGCGTACTCGCGGGCCATGGTTCCGGCGAGGCTGGTCAGTTCGATGACCATCTGCGAGCCCAGGTCGAACTTCGCCAGTTCGGCGGCCCGCGCGAGCGTCACGGTGTCCACATCGGACACATCGGCGGCCAGATCCTGTGCCACCGCGCCGATTCGCGCGGCGCGCTGGGCGACCGAGCCCAGCCGCTCCTCGAAGGCGAGCTTGGCGATGCCCTCCTTCATCGTGGCGAGCGGGGTCTGCAGGTCGGCCCGCCAGAAGAACGCGGCGTCCTCGTAGCGGGCGCGCAGCACGGCCTCGTTGCCCGCGCGCACCTTGTCGTGGTCGCACGCTCCATTCGCGACGGCCACGAAGTGCGGCAGCAGCGCGCCGGACGCGTCGCGCACCGGGAGGTAGCGCTGGTGTTTGCGCATGACCGTGGTCAGGATCTCCGCGGGCAGCTCGAGGTACTTCTCGGCGAACGAGCCGAGTAGCGCGTTGGGTTCCTCGACCAGGTTGGTGATCTCGTCGACCAGCGCGGACTCGCCGTCGGCGTCGATGTCGCCGCCGACGGTGGCCGCGAGTTCGCGGGCGGCAGCGATGATCTTCGACCGACGCTCGGCCTGGTCGACCACGATCCCGTGTCCGGCAAGGAAAGCCGGGTAGCCGTCGGCGGAGGTGACCGCGACCGTGGGCTCGTCGGCGGTGCGGTGCACGCGGGTAGTGGTGCCCGCCGTCAGCGCGGACACCGCGACCGGGATCGGGGTGTCGCCCAGCAGCGCGACCAGCCAGCGCACGGGGCGGGTGAACGACAGCTTCGGGTCGCTCCACCGCATGTTCTTGTCGGCCCGCAGGTCGGCGACGATCTGGCCGAGGATCCCGCTGAGCACCTCGACCGCGCCGCGCCCGAGATCGGTCTTGGTAATGCCCACATAGGACACACCATCGACGTCGATCTCGCGCAGCTCCGCCGGATCCACGCCCTGGCCGCGGGCGAACCCGGCGGCGGCCTTGGTCGGGTTGCCGTCGGCGTCGAACGCGGCGGCCGCCTTCGGCCCGCGCACCGTGCGCTCGGCGTCGGGCTCCCGCGCGCCGACCGACTCGACGAGCGCGACGACGCGGCGCGGGGTGGCGTAGGTGACGATGTCGCCGTGTTCGAGGCGGGTGCCCGCGAGCTTGTCCGTCAGCGCGGCTCGCACAGCCTCGGCGGTGCGGCCGACCTCGTGCGGCGGCAGCTCCTCGGTGCCGATCTCGAACAGCAGGGTCCGCGCACCGTCCACTTCGGAGAACTCGGTCGGCGCGGCGGCGGGCGCGGGGAACTCGGCGGTGCCCAGCGGGTGCCCCAGCTCGGTGCGCCGCTCCGCCCACAGCGTCGCGACCTCCCTGGCCAGTCCGCGCATCCTGGCGAACGCCTTGGCGCGCTCGGTCGTGCTGACCGCGCCGCGCGCGTCGAGGACGTTGAAGGTGTGCGAGCACTTCAGCACGTGGATGTGGGCGGGCACCGGCAGGCGCAGGTCGAGCAGCCTGCGCGCCTCGGCGGCGTACTCCTCGAACAGCCGCCGCTGCGAGTCGACGTCGGCGTCGTCGAGGTAGAACCGGCTCATCTCGTACTCGGCCTGGCCGAAAGCCTCGCCATAGGAAATTCCGGGGGCGTAGGCGATATCGGCGAAATGGTCCACACCTTGCAGGGCCATCATGATGCGCTCGACGCCATAGGTGATCTCGACCGAAACCGGGTCGAGCGTCATTCCACCCGCTTGCTGGAAATACGTGAACTGGGTGATCTCCAGCCCGTCGAGCCAGACCTCCCAGCCCAGTCCCCACGCGCCGAGCGCGGGCGAGGCCCAGTTGTCCTCGACGAAGCGGATGTCGTGGGCACGCACGTCGATGCCGAGCGCCTCCAGGCTGCCCAGGTACAGCTCCTGCGGGTTGCCGGGGTCGGGCTTGAGGACGACCTGGAACTGGGTGTGGGTCTGCAGGCGGTTCGGGTTCTCCCCGTACCGGGCGTCGTCGGGCCGCACGCTTGGCTCGACGTAGGCCACCCGCCACGGCTCGGGCCCGAGCACCCGCAGCACGGTCGCCGGGTTGAGGGTGCCCGCCCCGACCTCGGTGTTGAACGGCTGCACCACCATGGCGCCGCGCTCGGTCCAGTACCTGGTCAACGCGAGCAACGCGTCCTGCATGGTCAGCACAGTGCAACCTCATCTACGAACCTGGAGGGGATGCGGGCAGTCTAGTGCGTATGTCTGCCAGCACCGACCTGTGGATCCGCCGGTTCCACCCCGCCCCCGCCGCCGCGCACCGGCTGGTCCTGCTGCCCCACGCGGGCGGCTCGGCCAGCTACTACTTCCCGCTGTCCAAGGCGCTGTCCCCGGACGTGGACGTGCTCGCCGTGCAGTACCCCGGCCGCCAGGACCGGATGTCCGAGCCGCTCATCGACTCCGTCGAGGGTCTGGCCGACGCCCTGGCGGACGTGATCCGCCCCTGGGTCGACCGCCCGATGACCTTTTTCGGGCACAGCATGGGCGCATCGGTGGCATACGAACTCGCCTTGCGGGTCCCGGTGGATCGTCTGGTCGTGTCCGGCCGTCTCGCTCCGAGCACGTGGCGTGACGAGAAGTTCCACACGCTCGATGACGCGGGCATCGTGGCCAAGACCCGGGAGTTGGCCGGGACCGAGGCCGACGTGCTCGACGACCCGGAGATCCTGGCGATGGTCCTGCCCACGATCCGCAACGACTACCGCGCCGCCGAGCTCTACCGCGGCAAGCCGGACCAGCGGATCGACGCCCCCATCACCGCCCTGACCGGCGACAACGACCCCCGAACCACGGTCGACGAGGCCAAACGCTGGGCCGACCACACCACCGGCCAGTTCGACATCGAGGTCTACCCCGGCGGGCACTTCTACTTGAACGACAACCTGCCCGCTATAGGGGACCGCCTGCGCGTCGCGCCCTGATCTTGGGGGTCTCGACCCCCGCTCGGCCGCGGTGACGTATCGGGTGCGTGAACGCGCCGACGAAGTCTGGCGTGTTCACGTGCCCGATACGTCACCTTCAGGCGGCCGGGCGCGCGTCCCCGGAGGGGACGCCAAATTACTGCCTAGGCAAACCCGCTGGTAGGTCGGTGCGCCTGGTGACCTTCAGTTTTCGGTACACCCTGGTCAGGTGCTGCTCGACAGTGCTGACAGTGATGTACAGCTTGCCGCCAATCTCCCGGTTCGTATGGCCCAGCGCGGCCAGCACCGCCACCCGCCGCTCGGCCTCGCTCAGCACGTCCATGCTGAGGTTGTCCGCGTCGGCCGGGTAGGTCTCGACGACCTCGCGGCCGGGCAGCAGGTCCCGGCTCAGTGGCTCGGCCTGGCAGCGCTTGGCCATCTGCAGCGCGCGCCGGGCCACCGCCCGCGCCTTCTCGCACGCCCCGCTGTCCTGGTGCGCCTGGCTCAGGTCCGACAGGGCCCTGGCCAGCTCGAACCGGTCGCCGCCCGCGTGCAGCAGGTCGACCGCCTCGGCCAGGATCGACACCCGCCTGGCCGAGTCGACCGTGCCCGCGAGGATCCGCATGGCGATGCCCCGGTTGCGGGCGCCGCGGCAGCCCGGCAGCGCCAGGTGCTCGGTGACCAGCGCCCTGGCCGCCTCCCGGTTGCCCAGCGCGAGCTGGGCCTGGGCGGCGCCGACCCGCCACGGCGCGATCACCGGCAGGTCGATGGACCAGCGGGCCATCAGCTCGCCGCAGCGCTGGAAGTCGCCCAGCGCGGCGTGCGGGCGGTCGGTGGCCAGGTAGTGGGCGCCCCGCGCGTAGAGGTACTGCAGGCCGAACTGGGTCTGGAAGACCGCGTCCGGCACCGGTTGGCGCAGCAGCGTCGCGGCCAGTTGGTGGTCGCCCATGGCCGTCGCCGCGGCCACCCGCACCGCGATCACCGAGCCCATCACGACGCCCCAGCCCTGGGCGGACACCGCGTCGGCGGCCACCCTGGCGTACTCGGCCGCCGCGGGCAGGTCGCCCTGGCGCAGCGCGATCTCGCCGCGCAGCCCGCCGAGCACGGCCTGCCAGGTCACCGCGCGCCGGTTCGTTGCCTCGGCCAGTAGCGACTCGCACACCGCGGCGGCCCGGTCGATGCGGTCGGCGTGGACGAGGGCGGCCAACGCCGACAGCTGGGCCCCGAAGGCCTGCTCGCCGAGCCTGCAGCTCTGCAGGATGTACTCCGCGGCCCGCGCCGTCTCGCCGTCGGCGGTACCCGCGCGCACGGCGTCGAGCACGACGGCGGCCCGGCCCCACGGGTCGTCCTTGCCGGACGGCCGCGGCATGGACTTGATCCGCTCGGTCGCGCCGGGGGTGATGAACGCCAGCCACCGCACGACCAGGCCGAGGTAGCCCGCCATCGGGTGGTCGGGCTTCGACGCGACCGCGGCGAGCCCGGCCAACGCGCCCGCCAGGTCCTCGGTGTGGCCGTACCAGAGCAGGAACTTCGCCAGGTGGACAGCGTTGTGGTCGGCCAGGGTGCCCCTGGCCCGCGCGTCGAGCAGCGGGGTCAGGTGGCGCAGCGCGGCGGCCGGGTTCTCCCGCCACTCCACCCGCAGCAGCTGGGTGACGATGTCGGCGTGCTCGGTCTCGTCGATGCAGGACCGGGCGGCCAGGTCGAGCCGGGCCATGGCCAGGTCGAGCCGGTCGGCGACCTGCGCCTCCTGCGCGGCGTGGCGCAGCACCGCCACCGCCCACGGGCCGTCGGCCTTGTCCGCGGCGACGAGGTGGTCGGCGACCTGGCTCGCGTCGGCGCCGTCGTGGTGCAGCAGCCAGGCCGCGCGCAGGTGCCGGGCGGCCCGGTCCTCCTTGCCGAGGCCGTGCAGCACCGCCGCCTTGGCCACCGGGTGACGGAAGCGGCCGCCGTCGAGCAGCCCGGCCAGCTCCAGCACCTCCAGGACCGACGCGGCGGCCTCGGTGGTCATGTCGAGCAGCCTGCCGACCAGGGCGGGCGTGCCCGCGTCGCCCAGCAGCGCCAGGCCGCGGGCGATCTCCAGCATCGCCGGTTCCCAGCGGTGCAGACAGGAGATGACGGCGTGGCCGTAGGCCTGGCCGACGGCCATCTCCTTCTCGCGCCCGCCACCTGCCCTGGTCGCGGCCCGGTAGTCCTCGATCAGGGCCGTGGCCAGCAGCGGGTTGCCGCCGCTGAGGGCGTGGTGGACTGGGGCCAGGGTGCGCGCGATGCCCGGGTCGAGCTCGGCGCGCAGCAGGTCCTCCACCCCGCGCTTGGACAGCGGGGCCAGCCGCAGGTGCGTCGTGTTGGGCTGGCGGGTGACCTCGGCGCGGAAGACCGCGCGGGTCGGGCGGGGCAGTGCCCACTCGGTCAGGATGATCATGACCCGGGCGAATCGCATCCGTCGCTGCAGGTAGAGCAGGGCCTGCAGGGACGGGCCGTCGGCGAACTGGACGTCGTCGACGCAGAGCACCACGAGGGTGCTTTTGGCCGCCTCCATGAGGGCGGCGCAGAGGCCTTCGAGGATCAGCGCGCGGGACCGGCCGATACTGACCGGATCGGGCCGGGCCTGCTCGGCCGTGGCGGTGTCGCCGCTGAGCAGCGATGCGACGTTGGCGGCCACGGCCTCGGGTAATGTCTGCGCGCTCGCCAGCTGCTTGAGCACGCCGAAGGCCAGGCTGTGCTCGGCGCGCGACCCCGTGGCGGTGAGCACCGTCGCACCCTTCCCCGCGGCGTGCTCAGCGAAGGTGTGCAGAAGTTCGGTCTTGCCACTGGCGACCCCGCCGCTGATCAGCGCGACCTGTCCGCGGTTGCGCGCGCAGTCGGCGAAAAGCCGGTTCAGGGTTCTCAGTTCCTCGTTCCGCTCGACCAGCGCCATCCGTCGCCTTTCCCCTGTGAGCCCACCTTGGCCCCGGCGCCGCCTCCACACCCGGACCAAGGTCACTCAGCGTGACCAGTTTTTCCCGTTACCCCACGGTCGAGTCTGAATCTAACGGCATCGCGAGCAATTGTGGAAGGTTTCCCAAGTGTCCGGTTGAGCTTTCCTCGATCTTGACTGCGTCTCGCTTTTACTGTCCCCCGTTCGGTCCATTCCACTCACCCCACGGTCGTACAACGGCAGGCCAGGTCGATGAAGCAGCAACAACTTCCCCACATGGGGCGGTCGACGGGTCGAACTTGGGGAGTACACACCGAGAAACGTTGGGAAGTTGGCCAGTTTCCAACAGTCAACATCAAGACCAGATCAAGTCGACTGTGGACCGGGTTGGCCCAACCGTCCCCGGGTGGACACCGGAGCGGGGTTGTCCGGCAACCCACCACACAGGACCGACAGCGTCGATCCACCATTTCGCTAACTGGCGGTAACCATTTCTGGATACGGTCGCCGATTCCGGAGCGAAACGGATCATATTGTTTCCGTAGTCGACTCGTTTGGCAAAGAATTTTCCCCAGCCGAGCGCGTCGCTCGGTTTAGCCGCCGCACCCGTACGCGCCTACCGTCACTCAGGTGACTACGTTGACGACCAACGGTGAGGAGGCGTGCGATGTGGGTACCGGAGCTGTCCCGACTGATCGGCCTGCTCGCCGAGGCCCGCCACGCCGAGGCCGCCGCACTGCTCGCTGACGCCCCGTGGTCCGTTGGCGCGATCCGCCTACGCGGAAGGGTCAAGGCGGCCATCGAACGCGGTGAGTCCCCCGCGTCGATCGCCGCCGCTTTGACAGTGCGGCATTACACAGTCGTCCTGCGCGCGATGGGCCCGCTGATCACGTCCGAGGCGCATCGGCCGATCGCCGCGGCGGCCCTGCTGCTTACCCTGCGGTCGTGGGCACAAGCCCAGGTCCAGGGTCCCCCGAAGTCACACTGGCGCCCAGGCAACTACGGCGGCCCACACCATCCTGTACCGCAGTACCCGCAATACCCCATGCCATACGACCCACGTCCCGGTTGGCCGGACCCGGAGGGCTGGGGCCAGCCGCCGGTCGGCCCATGGCGGCCGGGAGTCGACCCGATCCGACCGTCCGATCCGGACTATCCGATCACCGGGCCGAATCCGGAGGACACCGGCTCATGGTGGACCGGTTCGTGGCCGACCGGGCAGCCGACGCCGGACCCCCACGAGCCATTCCCGCGCCCGCACCACCCGATCCCGCACGCCGAACCGGAGCCCGACCCGGAGCCCGGACCGGCCGCCGCCCGCGAAGCCTGGCCCAGTCTGGTCTTCCCGGCCGCCGTCGCCGCGGACGCGCGGTTCGACATCATCGTCGGCATCGGGCCCCGCCAGGACGTCGAGCTGATCGGCACCGGGTCGTTCACGGTGCCGGACACGCCGATCGAGCTCGAGATCGTGCTGATGTACGACCCCGCGGCGTTCGCCCCGGTCGGCTGGGCCAACCCGATCAAGCTCGCGGTCACCCCAACGAGCCCGTACCCCGTGTCCACTGTCCAGATGACCGCCCTTGGCGGCTCGGATCTGCGCTCCCGCCGCGACATCGGCGCCTCCTACTTCGTCGACGGCGGCCTGCGCGGGTACGCCTCCCGCTCGATCGAGGTGACCGGGACCCCCTCCGGGACGGTCGCGCTGTTCGACGGCGGCCTGCTCGACATCGGCCCGCTGCTCGCCCACGAGGCGCCCGATCTGGTCGTCGTGGTGGAACGCGGCGAGGACCTGCGCGGGCAGACCCTGTTGTGGAGCACCAGGACCGCGCTGGCCGGCGTGCCCGCCGCGCCCGGCCCGTTCCGCAGCGAGATCGGCGAGGACCCGGCCGCGTTCGCCCGCCGCGTGCGGCTCGACGTCGGCGCGTTCGGTGGCGACGCGCGCGGCACCACCCTCAAGCTCATCGGCGTCGGCCGCGCGATCGCCGAGCACATCCCCGACGAGGTGTGCGCGGCGCTCACCGCCGCCGCCGCTGCCCGTCACCCCGAACCCGCCACGGTGCTGCTGCTGAGTTCCGAGCCGCACGTGCCGTGGGAACTCGCGGTGCTCGACCCACCGCCGCAAGGCAGCCCGTTCCTGGGCTCCAGCATGGCCATCGGCCGCTGGGTGCTGGCCAAGCGCAGGCCGCGGCCGACCCCGCCGACGCAGATCCGCGCCGACCGGCACGTCGTGGTCACCGCCCGGTACGAGGGTGTCGCGGGCTGGTCGCGGCTGCCGTTCGCCGAGGCGGAGGCCGAGCGGCTGCGCCTGGCGTACCCACCGGCCGACGAGATCGAGCCGCTGCACTCGGCCGTACTCGACTGCCTGGAGGCTGGGCCCGCGGGTGGGGTGCTGCACTTCGCCCTGCACGGCAAGTACGACCCGGAGAACGCCCAGGACGGCCTGGTCCTGCTCGCCCCGTCGGACGCCGACCCGACCCGGCTGGTGCCGCGGTTCCTGCAGCCGGACCAGATCGCCGCGCTCGCCTTCACCACGGCGCCGTTCGTCTTCCTCAACGCCTGCCAGGTCGGCGCGGCGGGCGAGGTGCTCGGCGACTACTCCGGCCTGGCCAAGGCGTTCCTCGCCGCGGGCGCGGCGGGCGTCGTCGCTCCACTGTGGAATGTCAACGACGAGGCGGCCAGCACCTTGGCCGACGAGTTCTACCAGGCCGCCTACGGCCCGGAGGCGCTGGCTCCGGCGGAGATCCTGCGCCGGGCCAGGGCCAAGGTGACCCGCACGGATTTCCCGGCGTGGCCCGCGACCACGCTGGCATACCAGTTCTTCGGCCACCCTCGCCTGAGGCTGCGCCGCGATCAGGGGGTGGACCATGGCTGAACCGCTGCGTCCCGACGGGACCGCGGTCCGCGTCGGCGACATCGTCGTCGTGTCACCAGGACTGACCGGGCAGGTCGAGGTCCTGCTGCCCGGCACGGAGGGCCTGCGCGCCGCCGAGGACGCCCGCGAGGTGCTGCTGCGGGCGCTGGCTACGGAGGGCTTCGCCGAACAGCTGACCGTGCGGCTCATCGACCCGGTCGAGGTCCCGGAACTGGCGTCGGGGAGCAGCCGGTCCACCAGCCTCGGCGAGCCCGCGATCACCGTCGAGGTCCCCGGCCCGGGCACCGGCCTCGGCCAGCTCGTCCTCGCCGCCGACGAGGACGGCGGGCTGAGCTGGCACCTGCCGGACGACATCGCGCCGGTCGACGTCCCCGACCGCGGCGGCGACCGCCGGACGTACACCTTCGCGCGCGCCGTCGCCCCGGACGTCGATCCGGGACGGTCGCGCGGCCTGATCGGCGCGGTGGGCTCGAAACTGTTGAAGGTACTCGTCTTCCCGCTCATCGACCCGGTGCTCGGCAAGATCGGCGACCATTTCGTGGGGCGGTGGGAGCAGCGCAACCGACCGGTCCGGCCGCGCCAGTTCACCGTCGCCGACCATCGGCTGACCGAGTCCGCCCCGGTCGACTGGGCCGCACTGGGGGCCGGGCCCGCGCTGTTGTTCCTGCACGGCACCGGAAGCCAGAGCCACACCGGGTTCCACGGCGTGCCGGACCTCGTTCTGTCCACTTTACACACCCGCTACGGCGGGAGAGTCTTCGCCTACGACCACCACACGATCGCGACCGACCCGATCACCAACGCCCGTGCGCTGGTGGAGCAGATCCCGGCGGACGCGGGCCTGCGGTTGGACGTCGTCGCGCACTCACGCGGCGGACTGGTCGGTCGGGTGCTGTGTGAACTGACCGGTGAGATCGGGTTGACCCCCGAGCGGATGAGCGTGCGCACGCTCGTCATGGTCGCGACACCGAACGCGGGGACGCCGCTGTGCGATCCGGCGAACGTCACCAAGTGGCTCGACCGGATGACCAACTTGCTGCAATGGGTGCCGGACAACGGTTTGACCGACATCCTCGACGTGATCCTGACCGTCGCCAAGCAGGTCGCGGTCGGGGCGTTCAAGGGTCTGGACGGGCTGATGTCCATGGATCCCAAGGGGACGTTCATCGAGCAGCTGAACCAGCCGGTCGTCCACAAGACCGTCTACCGGGCCATGGCGTCCAACTACGACCCGCCCAAGGGCTCGTCTTTGCTGCGCAGCGCCCGGAATGTGGCCACGGACGCGGTGTTCGGCGCCGCGCACAACGACCTAGTGGTGCCCACGGAGGGCGTCTTCGCGAAGAACGGGGCGTCCGGGTTCCCGATCGCGGAGGTCGAGGTGTTCGACGCCGCACTGGGCGTCGACCACAGCGGGTACTGGGCGCAGGAGAGGTTCGCGGGCGCGGTCGACCGGTGGCTGGTCGGCTAACGCGGCATTCGGCGCCAGATCGGTCGCGGCAGCAAACGCAGGATCGCGAACAGCGGTCGGAGGATCCCGGGGACCCAGACCTCCTGGCGTCCCTTGGCCAACGCGTTCACGGTGGCCTCGGCGACCTGGTCAGGAGTGCTGGAGAACGGCGCGGGGGACATGCCGTCGGTCATCCGGCCGATGACGAAACCCGGACGAACAAGCAGCAACCGGACACCGGATCCGGCCAGGGCGTCGGCGAGGCCGCAGGCGAAGCCGTCCAGGCCCGCCTTGGCCGAGCCGTACACGTAGTTCGCCCGGCGCACGCGCACTCCGGCCACAGAGGAGTAGACGACGATCGTCCCGCCGCCCTGTTCGCGGAACATCTCGGCCAGGTGGGTGAGGATGGCGACCTGGGCGACGTAGTCGGTGTGGACGATGGACACCGCGTGGTCCACATCGGCCTCGGCACGCTTCTGGTCGCCCAGGACGCCGAAGGCGACCACGGCGGTGTCGATCTTGCCGTGCTCGGCCACGATCCGGTCCAAGACGGCCCGCTGGCCCGCCAGGTCGTCGGCGTCGAACTCGACCGGGGCGACGGTGGTCGCGCCCGCCGCCGCGACGACGGCCGTCTCGGCGTCGAGGTCCGCGCTTCTGCGCGCGGCGAGAACGACCGTTCGCGCGCCGCGCTCGGCCAGGCGGCGGGCCACGGCGACGCCGATCTCGCTGCGGCCGCCCAAGATCACGACAGGTCCCATCGGCCCAGTCTGCCCGGCGGGTGTGGTGATCGACACCGCGGGGGCGAGGCCGCGTTGACAAGATCGAGTGACATGTCGGAAAACGACTACTCCCTGTCGACATAACGACCGGATCGAGTGGACTTAGCCGGGTTATCACCATCCCATCCGGTGACTGCCGAACACCATTTCCCAGTGATAACTTCGTTTTGTCGGCAATAACAGCGGACAACGCAGAACCTCGGCGAGAGAAACACAGAGGACGCCGAGGACGCGACATCAGAACCGCGCCCTTCCGCCGACGCACTCCCATCCAATGCCTATTTCCCCATGCCCGCGAGCAGGATTGGCGGTAACAGCTGTGACCGAGACCGTGCACCAGCTGGACCCGGCCCCAGCGGAGGCCGCACAGCAGAGCCTGGGCACGGCCGCGGCGCGCAACCTTGCCACGACGACCAAGTCCGCACCGCAGATGCAGGAGATCAGCACGCGGTGGCTGCGGCGGCAACTGCCGTGGGTGCAGGTCAGCGGCGGCACCTACCGGGTCAACCAGCGGCGCAGCTACGTCGTCGGCGACGGCCGGATCGCGGTCGACTACGTGGTCGGCGACGGCCGCTTCGCCGTCGACCGCTCCGGCCACAGCGCCCGCGTCATCCCCGGTGACCTGCGCGAACTGTCCTTCCTGCGGTCCTACGACGATGACGACGTGCTGATCGCGCTCGGCAACATGTTCACCCAGGTGGAGTACGCCCCCGGCGACACACTCGTGGAGTGGGGACATGCCGAGGACCGGTTCCTCGTCATCGCCCACGGCCGCGCCGAGCAGCGCGCCGCGGGCCAGTACGACGAGGAGGCCGTGGTCGGTGTCCTGGCCGACGGCGACTACTTCGACGAGTGGGGCCTCGTCGACGAGCGCATCTGGGACTTCAGCGTCCACGCCGTCACCAACTGCACCGTGCTGTCGCTGCGCCGGGCCGATTTCCAGGCACTGGTCGACCGCGTCCCCAGCCTGCGCGCCCACCTCGACGAGTTCACCGCGGACGGCGTCAACGACCAGGACGGCGAGGTGCCGATCAACCTGTCGGCGGGCCACAGCGGCGAGGTCGACATCCCGGGCACGTTCGTCGACTACGACGACGCCCCGCGCGAGTACTCCCTCAGCGTCGCCCAGACGGTCCTGCGGGTCCACACCCGCGTCGCCGACCTCTACAACCAGCCGATGGACCAGGTCCGCGAACAGCTCCGCCTGACCATCGAGGCGCTGCGCGAGCGCCAGGAACACGAGTTGGTCAACAACCCGGAGTTCGGCCTGCTGCACAGCGCCGACGCCAAGCAGCGAATCCACACCCGGACCGGCGCACCCACCCCCGACGACATGGACGAGTTGCTGACCAAGGTCTGGAAGGACCCGGGGTTCATCCTCGCCCACCCACTCGCCATCGCCGCGTTCGGCCGCGAGTGCACCAAGCGCGGCATCTATCCCGACGCCATCGACATGAACGGCCACCGGGTCGCCTCATGGCGCGGCATCCCCATGCTGCCGTGCAACAAGATCCCGATCAGCGACACCCGCACGACGTCGATCATGCTGATGCGCACCGGGGAATCCGACCAAGGGGTCGTCGGCCTGCACCAGACCGGCATCCCCGACGAGTACGAGCCCGGTCTGTCCGTCCGCTTCATGGGCGTCGACGAGAAGGCGATCACCTCATACTTGGTCAGCGCGTACTACTCCGCGGCCGTACTCGTTCCCGACGCGCTCGGCGTGCTGGAGAACGTTCAGATCGGCCTGTAGGCCGTTCGTCCATTTGGGACTAAATGAGGAGATAGACCACCACCATGGCACAACCCGAGGTGATCACCGGGTTCCGCTCGGCGCGTGAGGTGCTGTCGCACAGCCGCTCGCTGCTCGACCCCGCCATCCGCGCCGCCGTCGACCTGCTGCCCGCGTCCATGCGGCGGATCACCGGCTACCACTTCGGCTGGTGGGACGAACACGGCAGGCCGGTGCGAGCCGACAGCGGCAAGGCGATGCGCCCCGCGCTGGTGCTCACGTCGGCCGAGGCCGTCGGCGGGTCACCGGAGACGGCGGTCCCAGCGGCGGTGGCGGTCGAACTCGTCCACAACTTCACCCTCCTGCACGACGACGTGATGGACGGCGACCGCACCCGCAGACACCGCCCGACGGCGTGGAGCGTCTTCGGCCTCGGCCCGGCGATCCTCGCGGGCGACTCCCTGCTGACGCTGGCCTACGACGTACTGGCCGCGACCGCACACCCCCGGGCCCAGGAGGCGATCCGCGTCCTGTCCGCCGCTGTGCTCGCTGTGCAGGAGGGCCAAGCCGCCGACCTCTCCTTCGAGAAGCGGGTCAACGTGACACTCACGGAGTGCGTGCGCATGGCCGAGGGCAAGACCGGCGCCCTGCTCGGCTGCTCGACAGCGCTCGGCGCCCTCTTCGGCGGCGGTACGGCAGGCCAGGTCGAACACCTCCGCCGCTTCGGCGACCGAGTCGGCCTGGCCTTCCAACTGGTCGACGACCTCCTCGGCATCTGGGGCGACCCGTCGGCGACCGGGAAGTCGGTGTACTCCGACCTGGAGAGCCGAAAGAAGTCCCTGCCGGTGGTCGCCGCCCTCACCGCGAATACCCACGCCAGCCGGGAACTCGCGGCCATCTACCACCGCCGGACGTCGCTGTCGGCGGCGGAACTGGTCCGAGCGGCCGAACTGATCGAGCGGGCGGGCGCCCGGACCTGGGCCCAGACCCACGCCGACCAGGTCATGACCGACGCCCTGACCCACCTGGCGGAGGCGACCCCCACCCCACGAGCCGAAGCCGAACTCACGGCCTTGGCCCACTTGACCACCAACCGCGACCACTGACAGGCGTACCCGCGTTCCTTGCGTACCCCAAGGAGGCATGACATGCCCGCCCCGCTCACCGTCGCCGATCGGCTCGTCGGCGACGAGTCCACCGTCCCCTGCCCGGCGGCGCCGCTCATCGAGGGCACCCTGCGCAGGCAAGGCACCCCGGTTCGACGCGGCGCTCTCGCGGTCGGCCAGGCGTCCGCCTGGGTGTCACTGGCTCCCGAGACCGCCATCGCCGTCGACAACCCGTTGGCGCACAACGCTCTCGCCCAGTGGATCGCCGTCAGCGGGCCGCGGCGGATCCTCCTGGCCGCACCGCGTTCGTTCTGCGCGGGGGTCGAGCGGGCCATCGACATCGTGGACCGGGCACTCGAAGACGGCCCGGTCCACGTCCGCAAGCAGATCGTGCACAACACCCACGTCGTGAACGAGCTGAGCGCCAGAGGCGCCGTCTTCGTCGACGAACTCGACGCCGTGCCCGACAACTCCACCGTCGTCTTCTCCGCCCACGGCGTCGCCCCAGCCGTCCGACAGGACGCGGCCCGACGCGGACTAGCGGTCATCGACGCGACCTGCCCACTGGTCGCGAAGGTGCACGCCGAGGCGGTGCGGTTCGACCAGCGGGGTGACACGATCCTGTTCATCGGACACGCGGGGCACGAGGAGACCGAGGGCACACTCGGCGAGGTGCCCGACCGGATGATCCTGGTCCAGTCCGCCGCCGAGGCCGCGACGGTCACCGTGCCCAACCCACGCCGGGTCTCCTACCTCACCCAGACAACCCTCGCCGTGGACGAGACCGCCGAGATCATCGACGTGCTGCGCGGCCGGTTCCCCGAATTGAAGGGCCCCGGATCCGACGACATCTGTTACGCGACAACCAATCGACAGGAGTCCCTGCGAGCCATCGCCGACGAGGCCGACTTGGTGCTGGTCGTCGGGTCGGCCAACTCGTCGAACTCGCTGCGGCTGGTGGAGTTGGCGAGCAGACAGGACACCCCGGCGTTCCTCATCGAGGACGCGAGCGGGATCCGGCCGGAGTGGCTGCGCCGCGCGCACACCATCGGTGTCACCGCAGGGGCTTCCGCGCCACCGCATCTGGTCGATGAGGTAGTGGCCGCGATCGGTGGACTGGGCGCCATCACCGTCACCGAGCGGGAGACCGCGCGCGAGACCATCCAGTTCACCCTGCCCGCACCAGTCAGGCGGGCCTGAGCCTGCCCGCCACACCAAGCCGGTTGAACGCGTTGACCACCGTCAGTGTCCACATCAGACACGAAAGCTCGGCCTCGTCGAACTCGTCCGCCGCGGCCGCGTAGACGTCGTCCGGCACGTGCGACTCGGACAGCAGTGTCATCGATTCGGCCAGTGCCAGCGCGGCTCGTTCCCGAGGCGTGAAGAACGGCGTGTCCCGCCAGACCGTCACCGCGTGCAGCCGCCGCGGGGTCTCCCCCGCCTCCACCGCGGCCGTCGAGTGCAGGTCGACGCAGTAGGCGCAGCCGTTGAGCTGGGACGCGCGGATTCGCACGAGTTCCAGCAGCGCCCGTTCCAGCCCCGCCGCCACGGCCGCGCGGTCGGCGGCCGTGTGCAGTTCCAGCAGCCTGCGGTACAGCTCCGGGGCCGCCGTCGGCTGCACCCGGGTCGCCTCCATCACGTCCATCGTCCGCTCCCAAAGGTGTCGTGCCCACGCCGGATCAGCGTGCGCAGCTCCATCCGCCGCACCTTGCCGGTGCCGGTGCGCGGGATCTCATCCCAAGCCAGGACCACCGGGTCGGCCAACGCGGGCAGGTCGCGCACGGCGTGCGCCCAGCCGCGCCGGTCGACTCGCTCGCCGTCGGTGACGAGGACCGGGACGGGCAGCTCACCCGGCGTCCCCAGGATCACGCACTCGACGACCGACGGCAGGCGGTCCTCGATGACGTCTTCCAGTTCGACGCAGCTCTGGCCGGGGATCAGGTCGACCTCGCGGTCCAGCAGCAGGTAGGACCCGGTTCGGGTGCGCACCCCGATGTCGCCGGTGTTCCACCACCCGCCGACGACCTTGGCGTCCCAGCGTTCCTGCTCGCCCACGTACCCCAGGCACCGGACCCGCGTGCGCGCCAGCACGAGCCCCGGCTGACCGGCGGGCACGGGCCGGAACGTGCGCGGGTCGACCACCCGCAGCCGCACCCGGCCCGGCGCGGGCCTGCCCAGGTTCCGGGTCGACGGGTGTCGCGCGTCGTGGTCGGCCACCGAACGGCGGGTGAGGAACCGGAACGTCAGCGGACCGGTCTCGGTCTGCCCCCACACCTGCACCCACAGCGGCCTGCGCGCCGACGCGGCGAGGTAGGTGCGCACGGTCGGCGGGTGCACGGCGTCGAAGGTGCTGACGTAGAGCCGGACGTCGCCGAACGGGTTGTCGGGGCGCTCGGCGAGCGGCTGCCACCGCACGAACGTCGACGGCAGCGCCTCCAGCGTGGTCGGCGGATGAGCGCGCAGCACGGGTTCAGCGTCGTCGGCGTCGGCGATGACGACGACCTTGCGCGGCGCCAGCCACAGCACGCTCGCCGTCCACGGGATCGCGCGGCCGTGGCAGTAGGCGATGGACGAGCAGACCGTGTCACTCGGCCTGGCCGACACCACCGGGAGGCGGGTGGCCTCGGCGGCGCCCAGCCCTTGGATCAAAGTCCGGGTGCTGTGCATGACGAGCTTGGGGGTGCCGGTGGTCCCGGAGGTGTGGTTGACGACCAGCGGTTCGTCGGCGCCGCGCGAGACCGGGCGTGGCGGCTCGTGGCCGCGCAGCCGGTCCAGGTCGAGCGCGCCCGCGTGCGGCCCGTCGAGGGTGAGGGTGCGCCGGGCGAAGCCCATCAGGTCGGTCTCGTGATCGCGGGCGTGGTCGAGCACCGTGCGCGTGGTGACCAGCAGCGCCGGGTCGAGCCGCTTGAGCAGCAGTTGCAGCGTCTCCGGGGTCAGGTGGTCCGACAGCAGGGCGGGCACCGCGCCGAGCCGCACGGCCGCGCAGGCCAGCAGCACGTAGTCCCAGTGGTTCTCCTTGACCACCGCCACCCGGTCGCCGGGCCGCACGCCCGCCGCGTGCAGCCACCCGGCCGCGCCGCGCACCAGCGCGGCCAGTTCGGCGACGTCGTAGGTGGTGCCGTGTTCGGGGGCGATGTCGAGCGGCCTGCTCAGCTCGACGATCGTGGGGACGCCCCGGTCGACCAGGTCGTCGAACAGCGTGCCGAGGTCGGTGGGCTTCACCCCGCGTCCTTCCTGCCGATGACGGTCACCATGACCTGGGACAGCCAGCGGTGCCGCGGGTCGAGCAGGTCGGCCACCGCCCGATCGATGTCCACTTCGGACACCGAGCCACGCGCGAGCATCGCGGGCCGCAGATGCTCCAGCCACAGCGCGAACCACCGGCCGCCGTCGGTGCCGCCGCGCACGACCTCGGCCCGGCCTTCCGACCGCACATCGGTCAGGCCAGCCGCCTCGGCGAGGTCGACGTCGAGCAGGCCGCAGCGCGGGTGGTAGCCCGCCTCGGCCATCACCTCGTAGGCCGCGCGCTTCACCTCGGGGTGGAACGGCCCGTTGGCGTGGCTGAACAGCGAGGTCGTGTCGGTGTCCTCCAGCACCAGCAGGCCGCCGGGGCGCAGCGCGCCACACAGGGCCGCCACCGCCGCGGGCCGATCGCCGACGTGCTGCATGACCAGCCTGCCGTGCACCAGGTCGTAGTCACCCGGCAGCGGCTCGGCGGCGATGTCGAGGTTGAGCACCTCGACCCCGGACAGCCCGGCCATCCTGGTCACATCGATGTCGACGGCGGTGACCTCCGCGCCGCGCCCGGCCAGCCAGGACGCGATCGACCCGCGGCCCGCGCCGACCTCTAGGCAGCGCCACCCCGGGCCGACCCCGAGAACGTCGAGCGTGGCCTTGGTTCCCTTGTCCCACAAGGACTCACCGAGCCGGAGCCGCTCGTCCTCGCGCTCGAAGGACGTGCCGAAGACGTAGCGGACCGCGGACTCAGCCACCGAGCACCGCCAGCG
Source organism: Actinokineospora sp. (assembly GCA_035540215.1). Taxonomy (GTDB): domain Bacteria; phylum Actinomycetota; class Actinomycetes; order Mycobacteriales; family Pseudonocardiaceae; genus Actinokineospora. The sequence goes on from DATLIA010000021.1 coordinate 19,424, forward strand.
CGCTGTCGGACCCGACCAGCAGCCGTTCGGCGGTCAGCTCCGCGGACCTGATCGCGCCCTCACTGCTCGGCCGCAGCACGCACCAGTCACCCGCGTACTCCACAGTGGACACTGGCCTGCGGATGAAGTCCCGGTACTCGGCAAGGGCGGCCTCGGTGGGCATCGGGAGCCCATGTCGGTAGCGGACCACCACCGACACTCGGCACACGGAGGCCAGGTCTGGCAGGTAGCGCGCGGCGTGGGACATCAGGGTGTCGGCCACCTCGTCGTTGGGGGCGTCGATGAGCCGGTCGGCGATGCCGACGCCAGCGAACAGCGTCACCAGGCCACGGCCCGCGGGCACCCGGTCGGGCTTGCGGTCGTCGATCAGGAAGCCCGCGAAGGCCGGGTTCTCCACGGCGGGCACCGTGACCCCGAAGGCCGGACTGCCGCCCGCGGGCTCGATGGGCCGGTCGAGCAGGCAGATCACCTTCACCGTCGGCCGGAACTCGCACGCGCGGACGAACTCGGGCACGTCGGCGTGCAGTTCGGCGGCGACCGGGGCGGGCACACAGAGCACGACCGTGCGCGCCCGAAGCGGCGCGCCGTCGACCACGAGCGTCGCGCCGTGCGCACCGGCCACGACCTCGTGGACCGGGACCCCGATGCTCACGTCGACCCGCCCGGCCAGCTCACGGGCGAGGGTGTCCATGCCGTGGCGCCAGGTGCGGAACGTACGGGTGGCGCCGACCGCCAGCAGGTGGCTCATCATCGGGCCCGCCGCCGCGCGCTCGGTGTCCCAGCCGAAGAACCCGCCCGCCATCGGCTGGAGCAGGTAGTCGTGCACGTCCGGGTGCAGCCGCCGGGACATCTCGCGGATCGTGGCGGTGCCGAGCGGGGTGCGGTCGGGCCGGTCGACGTCGTAGGCGCGTTTGCGCAGGCCCGCCCCCGCCATCAGCTTGGCCAGGCTCGCCCGTCCCCCCAAGGCCATGCCCGCGCCGTGGAACATGGCGCTGAGGTCGCCGACTCCGGGGTGGGCCGCGCCCTCCCGCCACATCGCCAGGGGCGCGTCCAGCAGCGGCGCGTCGGCCAGGCCAAGGCCGAGGTCGCCCGCCAGCCGCCAGGTCGCCGGGTAGCCGTTGGTGCCGACCATCTCGGCCCCGGTGTCGAGGACGTAGCCCTCGCGGCGGACCGTGCGCATCCGGCCGCCGACGTGCGGGGCGGCCTCGAACACGTGGACGGTCCGGCCCGCTGCCCGCAATCGGTAGGCCAGGGCGAGTCCCGCGATGCCCGCGCCGACGATGGCGACGTCGAGGTCCGTGCTCACCTGCCCCCCAACACGTTGACGGCGAACAGCAGGGCGAACGTCAGCCGGTGCGCCCGCAGACCAAGCGTGCGGGCGCCGAGCAGGTCGCCGATCCCGACCCCGCGACGCAGTTGCGCGACCCGTAGGAGGATGGCGGGCATCATCACCAGCGAGAACCACCACGGCGCCGCGCCGAGCCCGGCGGACAGCACGATCAGCGCGATCTCGGCCACCGACAGCCCGGCGATGAACAGCCGGTTCCCGGTGTCCGACAACAACACCGCCGCCGTCGGCCGACCGACCGCGGCGTCGCCATCGGCGTCGCGGGTGTTGGAGTAGACACCGAACAGCAGTGGCCCGAGTCCGAAAAGGACAGCCTGGACGATGCCGAAGCCGGTGATCACCCCCTGGGTGAACCCGACCGCGCACAGCACCAGGCCGGTGCCGAATCCGGCGAGGAAGACCTCCTGCCATCCGCGGTAGCTGATCTTGAGGCCCCACGAGTACTGCACCGCCGTGACCAGGCACAGCGCCGCGAGGCCGACCGTCCACAGATTCGCGAAGGGGGCGACGGCGACGCAGGCCGCCCAGAGCAGCGCGCCCACCGCGGCGGCGGCCCAGCCGAACCGGACGGCCTCGATGACCGTCAGCTCACCGGTGAGCAGGGGCTTGCGGGCGAGTTTGCGGGCGGGCGCGTCCGGCCCGTAGTTGGCGCCGTCGCTGCCGTCGATGAAGCCGGTGACGTCGTCGAACGCCACCGCCGACGCGACCACGAACACCGTGCCGAGGCCGAACAGGGCGAGCGTGGCGAGCACCCGCTGGTCGAACCACAGCGCCGGGGCGAGCAGCGACCACGCCAGCGGCAGCGCGAGGTAGTAGTCCCAGACGTCGAGCTTCGCGAGCCGCGAGTAGGCGCCGACCCGGCCGGGCGCCGCGGTGCGGATGGCCGTCACCGCGGGCCGCCCGGGAAGGCGCAGACGGCGTCGGCGATCGTCTCGACCTGCGCGTCGGTCAGGTGCGGGTAGATCGGCAGCGCCAGGATCCGCGCGCAGGCCAGCTCTGCGTGCGGCCAGAAGCGGTCGCTCGCGGCGTACTCGGCGAACGCGGGCTGGGCCGGCAGCGGCGTCGGGTAGTAGACGTGGGTGCCGACGCCGCGTTCGGCGAGGTGGCGCTTGAGCTCGTCGCGGCGGTCGGCGAGCAGCGAGTAGACGTAGAAGCAGCGGCCGTCCCGCCCAGGTGGCGGCGGCTGGATCCCGCGCTCCACCAGTGGCTGGAAGCGCTCGGTGTAGTAGTCGGCGATCTGCGCGCGGCGCTCCAGGCGGGTGGCGAGCCCGGTGAGGCGGTGTGACTGGAACTCGGCCATGACCTCGTCGAACCGGCTGTTGAACCCGATGACGTGGTGCACGAAGCGCTGCTTGCCGTCCTGGCCGTGGTTGCGCAGCATCCGCACCCGCTCGGCGATCTCGGCGTCGTCGGTGACCACCGCGCCACCCTCGCCGATCGAGCCGAACGTCTTGACCTGCACGAAGGAGAACACGCCCGCCTCGCCCCAGCGGCCCGCCGGGATCCCGTCGAGCACCGCGCCCTGGGCGACCGCGGAGTCCTCGATCAGCCGGACCTCGTGCCGGTCGGCCAGCGCGCGCATGGTCGGCATGTCGGCCATCACCGAGAACATGTGCGCGGGCATGATCGCCGCGGTCCGGCTGGTGATCGACTCCTCGACCTCGTACGGCTCGACCACCATCGTCCACGGGTGGACGTCGGCGAACACCGGCGTGGCGCCCACGTTGACCACCGACGCGGCCAGCGGCGCGCAGCCGAACGCGGGCACGACGACCTCGTCACCCGGCCCGATCTCCATGGCGCGCAGGATCAGCATCAACGCGCTCGTGCCGCTGCCGCAGGCCACGACGTCGGCCGCGCCGAGCCGCTCGCGCAGCGCCGCCTCGAACCGGGCGGTGCGCTCGCCGAGGATGAACTTCTGCTCCTCGGCAAGGCCGACCCGGCGGACGGTGTCGAGCAGCAGTTCGCGTTCGTCGTCGAACAGGTCGGGCGGGAAGAAGGGCAGCGACGGGCCACTCATCGGTAGAACCCCTTGATCAGCTCGCAGACCCGGTCGACCTGGCCTTCGGTCAGGTCCGGGTAGAGCGGGAGCGCGACGGCGTGCGCGCAGGCGGCCTCGGCGTTGGGGAACTCGCCCACGCGGTGGCCGAGTTCGGCGAAGCAGGGCTGGCGGTGCAGCGGGACCGGGTAGTAGGTCTCGGTGCCGACCCCGTTGGCCGCGAGGTGGGCGACCAGCTCGTCGCGGCGCTCGACCTCGATCAGGTAGACGTAGAACACCGCGTCCGTCTCGACCTCGCGCTTGACCACCGTCGGCAGCCGCCGGACGCCGGGGCAGTCGGTGAGCCGCTCGGTGTAGGCCGCGGCGAGCACCGCGCGGCGGGCGATGTCGGCGTCGAGGGTGGCGAGCTTGGCCAGCAGCACGGCGGCCTGGAAGTCGTCCATCTTGCTGTTGAACCCGGGCAGCACGGTCTCGTTGCTGATGCCGGGGAAGTGGTCGAGCGTGCGGCCGAACCGGCCGTGGTGGCGCAGCGCGGCGGCGATCTCGCCGACCTTCGGGTCGTTGGTGATCACCGCGCCCGCGTCGCCGATCGCGCCGAGTGTCTTGGTGGGGAAGAACGACAGCACGCCGCCCGCGCCCTGCAGGCCCGCGTGCGTGCCGTCCCAGTGCATCCCGATGGCCTCGGCGCTGTCCTCCACGACCGTCAGCGCGTACCGCTGCGCCACCTCGGCGATCCCGGACAGGTCCGCCAGTTGGCAGAACAGGTGCACCGGCATGATCATCCGGGTGCGCTCGGTGATCGCCTCCGGCACGGCGGCCGGGTCGATCGCGTAGGTGACCGGGTCGATGTCGACGAAGACCGGGCGGCCGTGGGCCAGCGCGACCGACGACGCCGTGGCCACGAAGCTGAACGCCGGGACCACGACCTCCTCGCCGGGCCGCAGCCCGGCCGCCCGCAGCAGCAGGACCAGCGCGTCGGTGCCCGAGTTGACGCCCACGACGTGCGCGGCGCCGGTGTACTCGGCGAGGGTGGCCTCGAACTCGGCGACCAGCGGGCCGTGGGAGTACTTGCCGCCCTCGATCACCGCGTTGAGGTTGGCCTCGATCCTGGGCCACGCGGCGGCGAAGCCCGCGGCCTGGGTGAAGAACGGCACCGTCGCGGCGGACGCCGCCGAGCCCGCGCGGGCGCCGGCGAGTGTCGCGGCGTGCTCCATACGTGTCCTTTCCGGACAGGGTCGGGAGTGAGGTTCCCGGGCAGACCCAGGGCATCGCTTCCAAACCTATCCAGAGCACATCCGTTGAATCGCAACGGAAACCAAAGATCACACGGTCGAGTGGAGACCCCGGATCCGCGTTGACACGGGTTGCGCCCACCTGAAGTCTTGGCGGGCGTCACCCGACCCCCGCGCAGGAGGCAGCACCGATGCTCGGCACGCTCGTCGTCGGACTCGGCCGGGCGGGAACGGCGCTGCACCTGCCGGTCCTGCGCAGGCTGCGTCCCCACCAGCCGGTGGTCGCCTTCGATCCACATCGGACGCTGGAGGTGCCCGGCGTCATCGCGACCGACTCCCTCACCGACGCCGCGACGATCACCGACCCGGCCTCGACCGTGGTCCACCTGTGCACGCCGCCGTCGGTCCGCGTCGGACCGCTCACCGAGCTGGCCGAGCTCGGGTTCCGCCGGATCCTGGTGGAGAAGCCGCTGGCGGCCGACAGCGCCGACCTGGCCGAGATCCTGCGCCTGCGCGACGCGGCGGGCCTGGACCTGCTGCCGGTGGGCCAGTGGCGGTCGAGCGAGCTGACCCGCAGGCTGCGCGCCACCATCGCGGCCGGGAACCTGGGCCGGGCGCGGTCGATCACCATCGTGCAGAACAAGCCCCGCTTCGGCCGGGCGGCCGCGGGCGACGACCACCCCACGGCCTTCGACGTGGAGGTGCCGCACTCGGTCCTGCTCGCCGTGCTGCTGGCCGGACCGGCGCGGGCCACCTCGGCGATGTGCTCGGACATGTTCCTCGGCGACGCGGTCCATCCGGCGATGGGCGGCGCCACCGTCCAGCTGCGGCACGACAGCGGCGTCGTCACCGAGATCCGCACCGACCTCACCTCCCCGGTGCGCGAACGCCGGGTCACCGTCGACCTCGACGGCGGCACCCTGGTCGGGCACTTCGCCGTCAGCGACGCCGACGACCACGCCCAGCTCCGGGTCAGCACCCAGGGCCAGCAGCTGCGGTCGGTCTTCCGGGACGACTCGCTCGGCGCGTTCCTGGCCCACGCGTACCGGCACTTCGCAGGCGAGGACCGCATCGCCGACGAGCCCGCGACCGGCGCGGCCGTGGTCGAGCTGATCACCGAGGCCAAGCGGCTGTCCGGACTGGCCGTGCCCGCCGGGGCACGCGCGTGAGGCCGCTGCTCGCGGGGATCGGGGACGAGGCCGGTCCCGCGCTCGCCGACCAGCTCGCCGCCGTCACCGCGCTCGGCTGGAGCGCGATCGAGCTGCGCACGATCGACGGCGTCGCCATCGCCGACCTCGACCGCCGCGCCTTCGAGCGGGCCGCCGACACCCTCGACGCGCACGGCGTCCGCACGGTCTGCGTCGACTCCCGCATCGGCGACTGGTCGTCCACCATCACCGGCGACTTCGACGCCGACCTGGACGAGCTGCGCATGCTCGCCCGCCGCTGCGCCCGGCTCAACACCCGGTATGTCCGGATCATGTCCTACCCCAACGACGGCCTCGACGACCTTGAGTGGTCCCGGCAGGTGCACCGCCGCACCCGCGAACTGGCCGCGCGCGCCGAGCAGGCCGGCCTGGTCCTGCTGCACGAGAACTGCGCGGGCTGGGCGGGCGCGGACGCCAAGCGCGCGCTGGACCTGCTGGTCGAGACCGGCAGCCCGGCGCTGCGGCTGCTCTTCGACACCGGCAACGGCCTTGCCTACGGCTACTCGGGCGTCGAGATGCTCGCCGACCTCGTCGAGTTCGTCGACCACGTGCACATCAAGGACGGGGCGGCCGGACCGGTGTGGACGGTCCCCGGCGCGGGCGCGGCCGAGGTGAAGCGCTGCCTGGACCTGCTGGCCGACGCGGGCTACCGGGGCGCGCTGTCCATCGAGCCGCACCTGTCGCTGCGGCCACATGACGATGCCCCGGGCACTGGCCGCGCCGACGGCTTCGTCACGGCCGGGCGCGCGCTGGAGTCCATGCTCGCCACCGCGGCCCGATGACCCGCCTGACCAGCGCCGACCACGCGTTGCTGCTCCGCCTGCTCGCCCTTCCCACCGCCGGACCGTTGGAGACCGCCGAACCCGCGCGGCTGTGGGACGCCCAGTTCGCCTACGCCGACTCGGCCGCCGGATTCAAGGTCCTGCACCACGCCCCCGCCGACCTGGCCGACGTGCGCAGGCCCGACGTGCCGACACCGGTGCGGCTCGCCGCGCGCCAGCCCGGTTTCCTCGACGAGCAGCCGAGTCTGGTGCTGCGCCTCGGCCCAGAGCGGCCGCGTGAGCGCACCGTGATGTTCAACGTCCACCTCGACACCGTCGCGGGCTGGGAGCCAGTGTCGTTCGACGGCGCGGTGTTCCGGGGCCGCGGCGCGATCGACGCCAAGGGCCCGGCCGTCGCGCTGCTCGCGGGCATCCGCGCCGCCGCGGCGCGCGATCCACGGGTCGGCGGCGAGGTGTCGGTGCTGGTGCAGGCCGTTGCCGGGGAGGAGGGCGGCGCCATGGGCACCTTCGGCACGCGGCCGCTGGTCGACCGCGGCTACGTCGGCGCGCTCAATGTCTTCTGCGAGCCGACCGGCCTGCGGTACCTGACCAGGGCCACCGCGTCGGCCACCGCCGCCGTGCGCGTCGCGGGCCGGGGGTCGATCGACGACCGGCCCGGCGACGGCCACAACGCCACGGTCCTGCTCGGCTTCCTGGCCCAGCACCTGGCCACCGAGCTCATCGGCGACGCCGACGGCCACGCGTGTGTCGCGGGCCTGCACACCGGCACCGCCCACAACCGCGTCTACGGCACGGGCGACCTGATGGTGAATCTGGCATACGCCACTCCGGCCGCGGGCGCGCGGCTCACCGGCACGCTCGACCGGGCCGTCGCCGACGGTCTGGAGCGCTTCGCGAAGCTCTTCGCCGACGTCCCCGACCTCGCGCTCACCGCGGCCGACGCCCACCGGGTGACCACAGTGGACTGGCTCAAGCGCGGCCTGCCCACGCTGCGAACCCAGTCCCCTGAACTAGACGCGTGGATGACCGCCGCGGCCATCCCCCGCTGGCCCGCCGACGAACCCGCCTTCACCTGCGACGCGATCTGGCTGGCCGACGTGCCAGGGACCGCGACCGCGATCCTCGGCCCCGGCGACCTCGCCGCCAACCACGCCCACGCCGACGGCGAGTTCGCCACCCTCGCCGAACTGACCGCGTTCGCCGGACAGGTGTCGCGGCTGCTGTGCTCCTTCGCCGACGCCCCACCAGGAACGGATCCACGATGACCGACCTCGCCACCGTCAGCACCCAGGTCCGGGTGCCCCAGACCGAGCTGTTGGAGTTCACCGCGGCGGTCTTCGGCGACTACGGCGTGCCCGCCGGACGCGCGCGGGCCGCCGCGGCCGCGCTGTGCCACGGCGACATCACCGGCGCGGGCTCCCATGGACTGGTCAACCTGTCCCGGATCTATCTGCCGCTGCTGGAGTCCGGGCGGGCCAGAGCCGACGCGGAGCCGCTGGTGCTCGCCGACCTCGGCGCCACCATGCTGCTCGACGCGCGCGGCGCCCTCGGACTCTGGGCGGCGGGTGAGGCGATGGACATGGCCGCCTGCCGCGCCGCCGACTACGGCATCGGCATGGTGTCGGTGCGCGGCGCCACCCACTTCGGCTGCGCGGGCCACCACGCCCTGCGCGCGGTCGAGCACGGCATGATCGGGATGGTCGCGGCCAACTGCGGACACCAGCGCATCGCCCGGCCGCCGCGTGGTCGGCTGCCGATGCTGGGCACCAACCCGCTCAGCGTTGCCGCGCCCGCGGGCGACCACCCGCCGTTCCTGCTGGACATGAGCACCACGGCCGTGCCGACCGGCAAGGTCCGCGCGGCCGCGCGCGCGGGCGAGTCGATCCCGGCGGGCTGGCTGGCCGACGACCGCGGTGTTCCGGTCACCGACCCGGCGAGCTTCGACGCGGGTGAGGCGCACCTGACGTGGCTCGGCGCGCCGGGGACGGGCGAGTACAAGGGTTTCGGGCTCGGTCTGATGGTCGAGGTGCTGGCCGCGCTGGTGCCAGGGGCCGGGCTGGGTCCCTCGCCCGCCGCGTTCGCCGCGGACCGCACGCCCGACGACGACATCGGCTTCCTGGCGCTGGCCATCGCGCCCGCCGCACTGCGCTCCCCCATCCAGTTCCACCGCGACGCGGGCGCGCTGTTCGGTTCGGTGCTGGGCTGCCCGCCGGTCGAGCCAGGCGACACCGTGTCCTACCCGGGCTGCCCGGAGGCCGCGAACGCCGCCGAGGCCGCCGTGCGCGGCGTGCCGCTGACGCGGGCCGTCTACACGGAACTGTGCGACATCGCCGACCGGCTCGGCCTGACCGCGCCAGGGGAGAGCTGATGCGCATCGGAGTCGTCGGCCTCGGCGTGATCTCCCGGTTCTACCTCGCGGTCCTGCGCGAGAGCGGCCCGCTGCGCCTTGGCGCGGTGTGCGACGTGCGCCCCGAGGCGCTGGCCCCGCACCGCGACGAGGTGCCGTGCTGGACCGACCACCGCGACCTGATCGCCGCGGGCGGGCTCGACGCGGTCGTGGTGACGGTGCCCAACGACCGGCACGCCGAGGTCTGCCGCGACCTGCTCGACGCGGGCCTGCCGGTCTGCGTGGAGAAACCCCTGGCCACCACGCTGGCGGACGGTCTCGAACTCGCCTCGCTGGCCGCCGCCCGCGGCGCGGTGCTGTTCACCTCGTTCCACCGCCGCTACAACGCGCGGGTGCGGGCGATGCTCGACGGCCTGCCGCCGGACGTGCCGATCGAGTCGGTGCGGGTGCGGTACCTGGAACGGATCGAGGACCACGTCGGCAGCGACCGCTGGTACCTCGACCCGGCCCGCTGCGGCGGCGGCTGTGTGGCCGACAACGGCCCGAACGCCTTCGACCTGGCCCGGCTGTTCCTCGGCCCGCTCGACCTCGCGCACGCCGAGGTGCACCGCGACGACGCGGGCGTCGACCGGCAGGCGCTGATCGAGCTGACCTCGGCGTCCGGCGCGACGGCCACCGTCGAACTGGACTGGAGCCACCCCGGCGAGACCAAGGACGTCGAGGTGCGCCTGGCCGACGGTACGACGCGGCGCGCGGACATGCTCGCGGGCTTCCTGGGCTTCAAGCAGTCGCTCTGGCACGAGTACGCAGGCGTGCTGCGCGAGTTCGCCGACGTCGTGCACAACGGCGTCGAGGACACCGCGAGCCTGGCCGCGCTGTCCCTGGTCGACGCGGTCTACCAGGCCGAGCACGCCCTGACCGGAAAGGCCCAGTGATGATCGAGGACGGCGACAAGCGCGCCGTGGCCGGTGTTCTGGTGAAGGTTCTGGTGCACAGCCGCGACGACCGCGGCATGCGGCTGGAGGAGTTCGCCAGCCGGTGCGTGCGCCAGGGCGAGGTGCACGAGCTGGTCACCACCGACCACGACGTCGACGACCCGCGGATCGACCGGGTCGGCTTCCTCGGGTTCACCGAGATCTCCCACGGCGGCGTCATCGACCGCGGCGACGAGGTCCACATCGGCGGCGAGTACGTCGGGAAGGTCCTCGGCTTCGACGCCTGCCACTTCCCCAACCACTACAACATCCTGATCCGCCGCGAGAACCCGGTGACCGGTCGGCAGATCGCCCTCACCCCGGAGTCCCGGGTCCACTTCGGCGTCCGCGAGTGAGGCGGACCGTGGTGGCGGGCGGCAGCCTGGCCGGTCTGCTCGCCGCCCGCGTCCTGCACGACTTCGCCGACGAGGTGCTGATCGTCGAGCCGGACGAGGTGCCTGCCACCGCCCGCAACCGGGCGGGCACACCGCAAGGCGACCAGTTCCACATTCTGCTGGGGATGGGACGCCAGCTGTTCGAGCACTGGTTCCCGACGTTGTTCGACAAACTCGCCGCGGTGGGCGCGGTGCCGTACGCGAGCGACGACTCCCGGATGTACCTGGACGGGACGTCCAGGGTGACGATCCCCGGCGACGAACTGATGCCGGTCCCGCGGCCGCTGCTGGAATGGCATGTGCGCGCGGAAGTGCTCGCGCTGCCCCGAGTCCGGCTGGTCCGCGACCGCGTCGTCGGGCTCACCAGCGGGCCGGAGCGGGTCAGCGGGGTCGAGCTGGCGTCCGGGTCGTCTGTGCCCGGCGACCTCGTCGTGGACGCCACCGGCCGCGGTTCCCGTCTCGGGGAGTGGTTGCGGCGACAGGACTACGAGCCGCCGCCGAAGCAGCGGATGGAGCTGGACCTCGGTTACGCCACAGCGCTCTACCATCGGTACCCGGACCAGCGGCTGGACGAACTGATCGCGGTGCATTCGCTGCGGTCATCCGGTTCACCCGAACCGGGGGTTAGCGTCGTGGCGCCCGCCGGACCCGATCGGTGGATCTGCACGGTGTCCGCGTACGGGAAGCAGCGTCCCACCGCGTCGATGGACGACTTCCGGCACCGCTGCGAACGGGAGCCCGCGGCGGGTTTCGCGGCTCTGACCAAGGAATGCGAGCCAGCGGGCCCGGTCGTCACCCACCGCTTCGCCCACAGCCTGCGCCGGGATTTCCACGCACTGCGCCGGTTCCCGGCCGGTGTGGTGCCGGTGGGTGACGCGGTCGCGTCGTTCAATCCGGTCTACGGCCAGGGAATGCCCTCCGCCGCGCTGCACGCGTCGGCCCTCGGCGCGTGGCTGTCGACCGGGGAGGACGTCCACGCTTACTTCGAGCGCCTGAAGGTGTTGGTGGACGCGGCGTGGCAGACGTCGGCCATGGCCGACTTCGCACTCCCGCACGTGCCGGGCGAACGCCCTCGCGGCTATCGCATCATGCACGCCGTCGGGACCGCGATCGACCGGGCCACCACGACGGATCCCGTGGTAGCGCGGTGCTTTGTCGACGTCATCAACATGCGGCTGCACCCGAGCGCGCTGCTGAGCCCACGGATCCTGGCACGGGCCGCGCTCGCACGCGGCCGGTAGAGACGAGAATGCCCCCGGACCATGGGATTGTCCGGGGGCACCACGTCCGATCCGCTAACGGCCCATCAGCGGGATGTCGTTCACCCCCTGGTGGTAGTCGCGCACCGCGACCACCAGTTCCTCCACCGTCAGCTGGCCGCTGCCGTCGCGGTCGAGCTGGCGGAACGCCGTGTCGGACTGCCGCTCGTCGACGCCGACGGCCTTCATCCAGCGCTTGAACTCCGCCGGGTTGACCTCGCCGTCGCCGTCGGTGTCGCAGATGTCGACGATGGCCTCGATGGTCGGCCGCAGGTTGCGGTCGAAGCCCGCGTCGCCGCCCTCGATCAGCTCGCGCTCGGAGACGTCGGTGAACTGCTCCAGGCTCACCTTGCCCTGGGGGCCGACCTTGGCCTTGGCGGCCAGCTTGTCCCACATGCTGAGGTAGGCGGTGAGCAGTGCGCGGCCCTTCGGCGTGGTCTCCTGCTCGCCGAAGGCCTTGAGAATTCGACGCGCTTCGGTCTCGTAGTCCGACCTGTCGATCGTTCCGTCTCCATTGCTGTCCCAGAGCTCGAAACGACGCTTCAGGCGGCTGTCCTGGACGCTAGCGGTCACGACCATGCTCCTTTGAATTCTCGACGGATTCCTCAGGGGAGCCCCGGCATTCTCGCAGCTCCGCCACCGACATTAGCAACGGCCGCCCACCCCACGTCGCGTTCTCGCGAGACCTTTTCGGGTGTAATTGGAGGTCCACCATTCGAGGCCACTGTGACGACGATCCGGCGGGTAGGGTTGCGGATTTGACCAGTTGACATATAGCCAATTGCGCACGCAATTTCACGCGCGCGCGAGTTGTTCGTCCAGCGCCACCGTGATGCCGTCCCAAAGCGCGACCCTGGCCCGCAGGACGTCGACCAGCGTCCGCGCGCACTCGGCCCACTTCCCGGCGTCCGGGCCGCACAGGTCGGCCACCATCTGCATCGCCATCGGGGTGTGCTGCTCGCCGTCGACCTCGATGTGGCGGACCAGGTACTCGCCGAACAGGTCGAGGTCGCCGCCGCCCGCGGCGACCACCTGGTCGAACATCTCCGGGATCAGGTCCTCCCGGCCGAAGGCGAACGCGGCGGCCTGGCAGTGCACCGGCGCGTGGGTGATCACCTCCCACGTCGACCGCACGAAATCGGCGGCGGGCGCCGGGACACCGGCCCTGACCAGTGCTTCATCGACGGGGCGGTCAGCGCGCAGCAGGTCGAGGAAGGTGTCGATCGGGCCGGTGTCGGCGCCGGCCTGCGCCATGGCGTGCCGGTAGAGCTCGAAGTGGCTGACGTAGCCCTCGCCGAACTCGTCGCTCTCCTCGACCAGGACGATGTCGTTGATCAGCCGCCTGCTGATCGGCTGGGTGGTCGGCACCCAGGGCACCTCGACGCAGGTCAGCTCGCGCTGCAGGCTCTTGAGCAGCGACATGAAATCCCAGACCGCGAACACATGGTGAGCCATGAACACCGCGACGTCCCCCGTCGTGGCCATGCGGTGGTAAATCGGGTGACGGGTCACCTCGGTGCGTATCGGTTCGATTGTGGCGCGAATGCGGTCGATGCCCGGGTGGGCGAGTGCCCAATCGTAGCGACTCATCGTGGTGTCGACCCTTCCTTGACGCGGCTGATGTAGCGGACGCTATGGAGGGGAACCGACTACGCGCCACCTATCAATAGGATGAAAATGCGTACCCGATCGGCGACTGCGACAGCGGCGGAATGCGACAAACATGGAAGCGTCGCATCCGACCAGGGAGGAAACATGCGGTTCGCCAAGTCCGTGTCCGCCGCACTGCTGGCCGTCGGGACGCAGATCACCACCGCCCCGATCGCCGTGGCCGAGCCCGACCAGGTGGTCGCCTTCAGCCACGAGTTCAGCCCGATACGCGTCTGGTACTCGCCATCCGGCTGCAATCAACTCGACCCCGGCACGCACGTTGTGTTCAACCAGACGAGGCGGGACATCACGATCTACGCCGATCCGCTGTGCCTGCTCCCGATCGAACCCTTCGCCAGGATCAAGCCCGGCTTCGGCTCGCACGTCAGCGCTGTCGGCAGCTTCCGCGCCTGAGTGCGGCCCCACCGGTGAAAGGATCTCCTTGTTCACAGTGGACCTCGTGGTCGTCGGCCTCGGCTACGTCGGACTGCCGCTCGCCCGCCGGGCCTGCGCGGCGGGCCTGCGGGTCGCGGGCGTCGACACCGACGCAGGCGTGATCGCCGGACTGAACTCCGGCCACACCCACGTCGCCGACATCACCGACACCGACCTGGCCGCCATGCTCGACGCGGGCTTCACCGCCGCGACCGACTTCGACGCCGTGTCCACAGCGGACACCGTGGTCATCTGCGTCCCGACCGGACTGGTCGACGGTGAACCCGATCTGCGCGCGGTCATCGCGGCCGGGCGACGGGTGGCCGATCAGCTTCGGCCGGGCACGCTCGTCGTACTGGAGTCCACCAGCTATCCAGGGACCACAGAGGAGGTCCTGCTGCCGGTGCTGGAGTCGACGGGCCTGGTGGCGGGCGCCGACTTCAACCTCGCCTACTCGCCAGAGCGAATCGACCCCGGCAACGGTGAACACGCGCTGGAGAACACACCCAAGGTCGTAAGCGGCCTGACTCCGTTGTGCGCCAAGCGATGCGAGGCGTTCTATGAGGAGCTGGTCGACACCGTGGTGCTCGCCGCGGGCCTGCGCGAGGCGGAGACCGCCAAGCTGCTGGAGAACAGCTACCGGCTGGTGAACATCGCCCTGGTCAACGAACTCGCCGTGCTGTGCGCGCGGCTGGACATCGACGTCTGGGACGTGCTGCGCTGCGCGGCGACGAAACCGTTCGGGTTCCAGCCGTTCTCGCCCGGCCCCGGCGTCGGCGGACACTGCATCCCGATCGACCCGCGCTACCTGGCCAACCGGGCCAGGGCCGAGGGACTGCCCTGCTCGATGGTCACCACCGCCCAGGAGGTGAACGCGGGCATGCCCGCCTACGTCGTGCGGCGCGCCCGCGACATCCTCGCCCGCGACGGCGGCCGGGTGTCCGGCGCTCGCGTGCTACTGCTTGGCGTCACCTACAAACCGGACGTCGGCGACGTCCGGCAGACCCCGGCCACCGGCGTCGTCCGACAGCTGCGGAACCTGGGAATCCTGGTCGGCTACCACGATCCCCACGTGTCCGGTTTCCTCGTCGACGGCGAACCAGTCCCATTAGAGTCCGATGTGGACGGAGCGGCGCGACGCGCGGACCTCGTACTGCTCCTGCAGGACCACAGCGCGCTGGACCTGCCCGCGATCGGCCGCCACGCCAAGGCGGTACTGGACACCCGTGGGCGGATGGCGGGCGAGAACGTCGAACGCCTGTGACGTCAGTGGGCCGGGCCGGGGACGTTCCCCGATCCCGGCCCACTGACGTTTGCCGCAGCCCTATCGCGGGAGGCGGTCGCTCACGGCCCACAGGTGCTGCATCGCGTACGCCCGCCACGGCCGCCACACCGCGGAGTGCGCGGTCAGGCCGTTGGCGTTGGTCGACAGCCCCAGTTCCTTGGCCGCGGCCCGGATGCCGGGATCGCCCGGCAGGAACGCGTCCGGGTCGCCGAGCGCGCGCATGGCGATGTTCTCCACCGTCCACGGCCCGAAGCCCGGCAGCGCGGCCAGGCGGGCCCTGGCCCGCTCGCGGTCCGCGCCGACACCGACGTCGATCGTCCCCGACGCCAGCGCCGAGACCAGCCCGAGCAGCGTGTCCCGGCGGGTCCGGGGCAACGCGAGCAGGTCGGGGTCGATCGAGGCGAGCGACTGCGGCGACGGGAACAGATGGGTGAGCCCACCGATCGGGTCGCGGACGACCTCGCCGTGCGCGGCCACCAGCCGGGTGGCGTGGGCCCGCGCGGCGGCGGTGGTGAGCTGTTGGCCGAGTACCGCGCGCATCGCGAACTCCGCCCCGTCCACCGTGTGTGGGACGCGCCTGCCCGGGGTGGCCCGGACGAGCGGACCGAGGACGGGGTCGACGGCCAGTTGGTCGTCCACCGCGACCGGATCGGCGTCGAGGTCGAGCAGCCGCCTGCACCGGCTGATCGCCAGCGCCAGGTCGCGCAGGTCGGTCAGGGTCAGCTGGCACACGATGTGCCCGGCCGCCGGGCGCAGCCCCGCGATGCCGTGGCCGTGCGGCAGCCGCAGAGTCCGCCGGTAGGCGCCGTCGCGCCATTCCTCCACACCGGGCACGACCGTGGCGGCGAGTTGGGCGAAGAGCTTGTCGGCACACATGGGCTCACGGAACGGCAGGCGCAGCGTGATGACTCCCGCGCCCGCCGTCTGTCTGCCCGCGCGCTGACGCAACTCCGTCGGCGGCAAGGCAAAGACTTCTCTTACAGTGTCGTTGAAGGTGCGGATGCTGCCGAAGCCCGCGGCCGTGGCCACCTCGCTCATCGGCAGTTCTGTGGTCTCGATCAGCAGACGCGCGGTCTGCGCCCGTTGGGCACGGGCGAGCGCGAGTGGACCGGCGCCGAACTCGGCGAGGAGTTGTCGCTCCACTTGCCGCACGCTGTAGCCCAGGTGCGCGGCCAGGCCCGGCACACCGGAGCGGTCCACGACGCCGTCGGCGATGAGCCGCATGGCGCGCGCGGCCAAGTCGGCTCGCGCGTTCCATTGCGGCGAACCGGGGCTCGCGTCCGGGCGGCACCGTTTGCAGGCGCGGTATCCGGCCTGTTGGGCGGCGGCGGCACTGGGAAAGAACGCCATGTTCTCCGCTTTGGGCGGCATCCCAGGGCAGCTAGGGCGGCAGTAGATGCGTGTGGTCCGGACCGCGGTGAAGAACCATCCGTCGAACCTGGAGTCTTTGGAATGAACGGCGCGCACACAGCGGTCGAAGTCGTCATGCACCGGAACAGGATGGAGGTCCGGCCAGTGCAGGGGCTAGCCAAAAACCGACTTGACCGTCAAGTAGGCCGTACTGTCGCATTTTCGCCACCCGCTGTCGGGGGGTGCTGGTTGACTGAGAAACATGAAGAAAAACCAACAAGATCGCGCACTGCGGTTCCATGAGCTGCACACATCCGGAACCGTGTTGGCCATGGCGAACGCCTGGGACGTCGCCAGCGCGTGCGTGACCGTGGCTTCGGGGGTGAAGGCGGTCGCGACCACGAGCGCCGGTGTCGCGTGGAGCCTGGGCGCCGCCGACGGCGACTCAGTGGACCGTTCGCGGGCCATCGACCTGATCGCGCGCGTGTGCGCCGCGGTCGACGTCCCGGTCACCGCGGACATCGAGACCGGCTTCGGCACCACACCGGACGACGTGGCACAGACGATTCGCGAGGTGATCGCGGCGGGTGCGGTCGGGGTCAACCTGGAGGACTCCTTCACCTCCGAGGAAGGCCCGCTGCGCGCCATCGCCGCCCAGTCCGACCGCATCGCCGCCGCGCGCGCCGCGGCAGACGAGTCCGGAATTTCACTGTTCATCAACGCGCGGACAGACACTTTCCTGCGTTCAGTGGGCACTGACGACACTCGTGTCGCCCTAACGGTCGAACGCGCTCACGCATACCTCGCAGCGGGCGCCTCCGGCATCTTCGTCCCCGGCGCGCGGGACTTGACAGCGATCAAGACCCTCGTCACCGAGATCCCGGCCCCGGTCAACATCATGGTCGGCCCCGGCTTCCCCACGATCGCCGAACTCGCGGGCGTCGGCGTCGCCCGAGCAAGCCTGGGCGCCGCCATCGCCGAGGCCGCCTACGGCCTCGCCCGGCGTGCGACCGAGGAACTGCTCACCAAGGGCACCTACGACTCGGTGCGCGACGGCATGAGCTGGCCGGAGCTGAACGCATTGTTCTAGATCTAGGCAGGTGTCGACACGGGACGGTCGGTCAGGCGGGCGGCGACGCCGTCGAGCGTGCGCGCGATGGCGTAGTCGAAGAACTCCGCCGGGTCGGCCTCCGCGACATAGCGACCCATCGCGGCGAGACCGGGCTGGGTCTCGCTGTCGCGGTAAGAGCTGAAGAGCTCGGCCGACCGTTCCCGAATCCCCGGGCTGAGCCCCCGATCGTCCTCGAACGCGACGAACAGACACGCCTGGTTCAGCAACAACTCGTAGACCACGACGCTCTCGTCCCCGAACCCGGCCGACCGCAGCACCCGAACCCCACCCTCGATGATCGCGAGCGCTGAGGGCACCCCAGGCCCGTGCAACGCCAGCCTGCGCGCGACCCCAGGCGCGGCGCGCAGGACAGGCCGGAGCCCGCCGAGCAGCTCCTCGAACCACGTCCGCCACGGCAGCCGCTCGTCCGGCAGCGCCACCTCGGCCACCACCGACTCGATCACAGCGGCGACGACGGTCTCCCGATCCCCGACATGGTGGTAGACGACAGCCGGATACGCCCCCACCGCCGACGCGAGCCGCCGCAGGGTCCAGTTCTCCAGCCCTTCCTCCCGGGTCAGCCGCAACGCCTCGGTGACGATCCGCCCAGGGGTGACCGCCTGCCGCTTGTCGACTGATGCAGGAGTTCGCATACGTGCACACTATCGGGGCGGAACCTTCTGGGGTGCCTGGTCCGTTGAAGCAGTGAACGGACCACGGAGGATCGGGGACACGCATGGCGAAGATCAAGAAGCTGGCCGCCCTGGCGGGCGCCGCAGCCGCCGCACGCAAGTACGCGGCGAAGAACCCGGAGAAGGTCGACCGGATGGCCACGAAAGCGGGCCGGATCATCGACGAGCGGACCAAGGGCAAGTACCACGACAAGATCGACAACACCCTGCGCAAGCTCCGGTCGAGCCTGCCCAAGCAGCGCCCCTGACCAGCGGTAACGTGGGTTGAGGCGGCCGGGGCGAGCGCGCGGGCGCCTCGGCCAGGAAGCCGACCGCAACGAGTGCGGGCCAGGCATGAAGGCCGGGCCAGGCAGAGACCCCTCGGGATCCGAGGCCGAGCCCCATTGCGCCCGAGAACCGCGCCTGCCCCAACCCGCAAGAACCCGAAGCCGAACCAACGGTCTCTCTCACCGAGTGTTCGAGAAACCGACACCACGACCAAGCGGGCCCTAAAGAAACCAATCGCACCATCCCGCCACGCAAGAAACTCGATCGGCAATCAGGCGAGATCTCCCACAAACCCGCTCACTCGGGTGAGTGTTGTCTGGCGATTCGGATTTATCTGGGGGAGACGACGGCCTAAACTTGACCAAGTAGTGGGGGCTCCCCTCCCCCACGCTTTACCCCCCACAGCCGTCGTCCGGGGTCCCCGGATCAATCCGAATCGCCAGACAGCACCCAGCCGAGCGGGCCCCACCAACCCCCGACCAGCACGCAAAGCGAAGCGCGCCGAGCTCAGCCAAGCTCCACAACACGCCCAGCATCCACCGAGAACCGCCGATTCACCGCCACAGCATCCAACATCCGCCGATCATGCGTAACCAACAACAACGTCCCCGGATAAGACCCCAAAGCCGACTCCAACTGCTCAATAGCCGCCAAATCCAAATGGTTCGTCGGCTCATCAAGCACCAACAAATTGACCCCCCGAGCCTGCAACAAAGCCAAAGCCGCCCGAGTCCGCTCCCCAGGCGAAAGCGAAGCCGCGGGCCGCAACACGTGATGCGACTTCAACCCGAATTTCGCCAACAAAGTCCGAACCTCAGCCGTAGGCCACTCCGGCACCTCCCGCCCAAACGCGTCAAGCAGTTCCTCCTGCCCAAGGAACAACCCACGCGCCTGGTCGACCTCCCCCACACAGACCCCAGGCCCCAAATACGTGGTCCCAGAAGCCAACGCCACCCGCCCCAGCAACGCCGCGAGCAGAGTCGACTTCCCAGCCCCATTGGCCCCAGTGATCGCGACCCGGTCCGCCCACCCGATCTCCAGCGTCACCGGCCCCAGCGTGAACCCGCCCCGCGACACGACAGCGTCCCGGAGAGCGGCCACAACAGCACCAGGGCGCGGCGCGGTGGCGATCTCCATCCGCAGCTCCCACTCCTTGCGCGGCTCCTCCACCACGTCCAGCCGCTCGATCATCCGCTCGGTCTGCCGAGCCTTCGCGGCCTGCTTCTCCGAGGACTCCGACCGCAGCTTGCGGCCGATCTTGTCGTTGTCCGTCGACTTGCGGCGCGCGTTGCGGACGCCCTTGTCCATCCAGCCGCGCTGCATGCGGCCGCGTTCCTCCAGCGCCGCCTTGGTCGAGGCGAACTCGTCGTAGTCCTCGCGGGCGTGCCTGCGGGCGACCTCGCGTTCCTCCAGGTAAGCGGCATAGCCGCCGCCGAATTCGCGGATCTGCTGTTGGACCAGGTCCAACTCCAGCACCCCGGTGACGGTCCTGGTCAGGAACTCGCGGTCGTGGCTGACGACCACCGTGCCCGCGCGCAGCCCCGACACGAACGCCTCCAGCCGGTCGAGGCCGTCGAGGTCCAAGTCGTTGGTCGGCTCATCGAGCAGGAACACGTCGTACCGGCTCAGCAGCAGCGACGCCATGCCCGCGCGGGCGGCCTGGCCGCCGGAGAGCGACGTCATCTCCTGGTCGAGCGCGACGGCCAGCCCCAGGTCGGCGACCACCAGCTCCGACCGTTCGTCCAGGTCGGCGCCGCCCAGGGCGAGCCAGCGTTCGAGAGCGTGCGCGTAGTCGTCGTCGGCGCCCGGCGTGCCCGCGCCGAGGGCCTCGGCGTAGGTGTCCATCGCGGTCTGGGCGGCGGCGACGCCGGTTCGGCGGGCGAGGAAGTCCCGCACCGACTCCCCTGGCCGCCGGTCGGGCTCCTGCGGCAGGTAGCCGACCGACGCGGTCGCCGGGCTCAGCCGCACGTCACCCTGTTCGGCGGGCAGCAGCCCGGCCAGCGTGCGCAGCAGCGTCGACTTGCCCGCACCGTTGACGCCGACGAGCCCGATCACGTCCCCGGGCGCCACGACGAAGTCGAGGTCGGTGAACAGGACGCGGTCGCCGTGCCCCGCGGCCAGTGCCTTGGCGACGAGGGTCGCGCTCATCGGAATATCCCTCCGCGCCGCGGGTCAGTGGCGCGGCGCGACGTCAATGATGTCCGATTGCCGGATCCAGGCCGGGACAGCCCCGCTGTCGCCCGGTCGGGCGATCATCGGCAGCCGCAACTGGTCGAGGTACGGGTGCGGCTGCGGGTCGCCCGCGACCACCCCGATGCCGACGAACCGCGCGCGGCCACCGTGGAAGTCCCATTGGGTGAAAGTGATGACCCGGCCGGGTTCCGGCCAGTCGTGTGTGACGTCCATATCCCCCGAACTTCCTGATCAGCTGGGTTCATGGTCACATAGATTCACTCGAATGATGTAAACAGTCGCTGAACGTCAGTCCAAAGAGGTCGAACGGTGTCCGGCGAGGTACGCGGCGGCCACACCTTTGGGAACGACCATGCGCCACGCGTCGATGACGAGTTCCGCCATCCGGTCCGGTTCGAGCACCGCGAGGTGCGCGCGGACCCAGTTGAACCGCTCGTCGGACGGGATCGGCATGAAGAACAGGTCGGGCTCGGACTCGATCAGCGCGTCCCGTTCCAGCTTCGGATAGGCGAAGCCGAGTTCGGTCTCATCGCGTGACAGCGCGAGGTAGACCAGCCCGCGCACGCGGAACTTCACCCGGTCGCGGACGAGCGCTTCCTCCGTACGTGGCAGGGACAACGCGAGTTCACGGATCTGTCCGACCGTCACCATGTCATCACCGTAGAGTGGTGCGCATGGCGAGGGACGAGAACATCCGCGTCGGCACGGCCGAGCGGGAAGCCGCCATCGCGGAGCTGGGCGAGCACTTCTCCGCGGGCCGTCTGGAGATCGCCGAGTACGAGCAGCGCTGCGGCGTCGCCGCGACCGCGCGCACCCAGGCCGAACTGCGACTGCTGTTCGACGACCTCCCGACCCACGCGGCTCTCGCGCCCGCGCAGGCAGGCCCGTTGATCCGCAACGACAACCCACGCGACACCAAGAAGATGTTCATCGTCTTCGGCCTCGTGGCGCTGGGCGCGGTCGTCCTGGTGACCGCGATCACCTCGACCTGGTTCCTCCTCGCCCCGATCCTGGCGATCGGCGTGATCCTGTTCATGATGTCCTGACGCCCGAAATCCGCTGGCCCCGACGCGGGCCGTGGTCGACCATCGGGTCATGACGACGCGGGCCGCGAGCGGCAACCGACTGGCGTGGCCGGATGTCCCGGCAGGCGTCCGCACGCGGATCGAGGGCGCACTCGGCTCGGTCGTCGTCCACGCGGAGACGCAACCTGGTGGCTTCTCCCCTGGTCTGGCCGCGCGACTGCGGTTGGCCGACGGGCGACGGGTGTTCGCCAAGGCGGTCGGGACGGACCGCAACCCGCACACGCCGGGGATGCTGCGGGCCGAGGCCGACGTCGTCTCCCGGCTCCCCGCCGGGCTGGCGCCGCGCCTGCTGTGGACCGACGATGACGGCGACTGGGTCACTTTGATCTTCGAGGACATCGACGGCCGCACACCCCACATCCCCTGGACACCGGACGACTGGCGGCGGGTCCATTCCGGCCTGGCCGAACAACTCCGTCTGCGCACGCCTGCCCCGATCACCGCCACGCCGATCGCGGAACTGCTCGCCGACGACTGCCGCGGCTGGCGGAAGCTTGCCGCCGACCCGAAAGCGGCCGCGAAGCTCGATCCGTGGGCGCGGCACAACGTCGACCGGCTCGCCGAGCTGGAGTCCGGCTGGGCGGACGCCGCGGCGGGGAACACCTTGCTGCACCTGGACACCCGAGCCGACAACCTGCTGCTCACCGAGTCCGAGGTGGTCGTCGTCGACTGGGCGCACGCGGCCGTCGGGGCGGCGTGGGTGGACCTGATCATCCTGCTGCCGAGCCTGCATATGCAGGGCGGCCCGGACCCGGCCGACGTGTGGCGCACATCCCCACTGAGCCGAGAAGTTGATCCCGATGCCACGACCGCGATGCTCGCGGCCCTGACCGGATTCTTCCTCCACGCCGCGACACAACCGCCACCGAAGAACCTCGGCCCCGTCCGCGCTTTCCAACAGGCACAAGGAAAAGCGGCCCTCGCCTGGCTCCGCACCCGCCTCTAGTCAACAACCAACGAGACCGCGACGTCATGGTGACCCACCTACGAGCAGCGACCTAAGGGGACCGCGACGGCACGCGACCACGGAAACCCACCCGACCGCACATTCCGCGAGCGGTGACCCCAACTCAAAATTCCGGGGAGGCGGAACGGGAGGCGGAACCGTCGCCTAGCAGGGAACGCAGCTGTGCCAGCAAATCGCTGCGACTGGTCGCGCCGAGGCGGGAGCGCATGCGGGCCATGTGGTGCTCCACGGTCTTGCCCGAGATGAACAACCGGTCGCCCACCTGCTTGTAGGTCATCCCGTCCAGCACGAGCCCGGCCACCTGCAGTTCCCGTTCACTGAGCCGCACCATTCCCGCGCGGTCCTCGACCGCGGGAGCGGGTGTCGCCCCGCCTTGCAGTACCCGGGCACAGTCCAGCAAGCCGACCATCGCGGTGCGGTCGGGCGTACGGATGGCGGCTTGGCCCGCCAGCCGGGCGGCGTCCCATGGCAGGTCGGCGGCGTGCAGAGCCCTGGCGGCGGCCTCGACCTGGCCGGCATCGACGTGCCCGGCCAACACCTGCCGCCAGCTTTGGGCGGCGGCGGCCAGAGCGGCGTGGAACGGGCTGAAACCCGCGTACTCGGCGAGCGCGGCGGAGTGGGTGTCGGCGACGCGGGAGCGGCCCGCCGGGTCAGGCTGGTCGGCGATGATCTCCGCGTGCAGGCAGTGCCAGTGCAGCATGGTCGACCACAGCGGCGGATTCCCCAGGCGCCGCAGCAGGTCCCAGGCCTCGTCCAGGTGCGGTGCCAGCCGCTCGCGATCGCCGAGGCGGGCGGCCGCGACGGCGAACTCGCCCAGCGGCAACAGGGAGAACAGGTCGACCGGCACCCGGACGAACGTGGCGCAGGCCAGCTCCCACGCGCGGCGCAGGGCGGCGAGATCGCTGCTGCGGCGGGCGATGCCGACCCGCAGGCCGACGGCGAACAAGGCATCACGCGGGGACAGGTCGCCGGTCGGCGGGGCCGTTGTCGCGCCGTGGTTCATCGCTATCCAGGCCCGCAGGACGCGGTGGCGGCTCTCCAGGGCACCACCTGCGGCGATCGCCCGGTCGAGCAGGGGTTCGGCGACCGAGGTGGATCCGGTGTGGGCGGCCATGATCGCGCTGATCGCGGCCGGGCTGTCGGGAAGCAGGACGTTGTCCCCCACCGGTTCCAGCATCTCCACCGCACGCACCACAGTGGACAGCGCGGACGGCCAGGCGTCGTCGAGTGAGTCGAGGACACCGTGGGCCATCGCGGCGATCGCGCCCGCGACCAGCGTCGGGGGTTCGTCGGCGTCGGCTTTGAGCGCGGTCTTGGCGTCGTCCACCCGGCCGGTGCCCGCCAGGCCGATCGCGGCCAGCGCGGAACCCGACCACTGGTAGAGCTCGGCGCTGCGGGCGAGCTGGCCGCGGTGGGCGAGAGCGGCGGCGGCGACCAGGGCCGCGCCCGCGCTCGGCGACCCGGCCATGAGCGCGTCGGCCCGGCGCAGCGCGCTGTCCACGGCACCCGACAGCACCTCGGCCTCGGCCTGGCGCACTTCGTCGACGGGGTGCCCAGCCGCGGCCGCCGCGGCGTAGAGGCGCACCGCGACAGCGGGTTCGGCCTGCTCGGCGGCGGCCTCGAACACCGCGGCGACCGACGGCCCACCCGCACCGGCGCCCAGCAGGGCAAGCGCGTCGTCGATCAGTGGTCCGCCACGGGCGAGCCGAAGGTCGGCGACCCGGTCGAACACGGCGTCGCGCTGGTCGGCCGGGATGAGCGTGCCGACGACCGCGGCGCCGAGCGGCAGCAGATCCGGGGTGAGCAGGCCGGTGCCGCGGACCTCATCGAGCACATCGGCGGGTGGCCTGCCCAGCAACTCGGCCAGCTCCACCTCACCGGCGCCGACCGCGGTCGCGATCAGGGCGCACAGCGCGTCGGGGCTGAGCCGGTCGAGCTCGAACCGGAACTCCTCGATCGCCGCGCGGGGGATGTCTCCGCCACCGACGTGCGGCGCGATCCGGTGCACCAGCCCGGGCACGCCGCCGGTCTGGGTGTGGACCAGCTCGGCCACCCCCGGCGCGGGCGGCGCGCCAAGCAGCGCGCGCAAGCACTCGGTGACCCGGTCGCGGTCGAACGGCCGCAGCACGATCTGCCCGCGCAGCCTGCCGAGCAGCGCGGTGAGCCCGGCGGGCCGCGGCCGGGGCCGGGCGGCCACGACCAGCCCGGTCCGGTCGTCGGCGGCGTGCTCGGCGAGCTCGGCGAAGTCCTTGTCCCCCAACAAATGCGCGTCGTCCACCAGGAGCAGCCCGGCCGCCTCCGCACCCGGCCGCCAGCGCCGCGCGCCGGGGGCGGTCGCGAGCAGGTCGAGCAGCGCGGTCTTGCCGAACCCGCCGGGCGCGATCACCGCGAGCCGGACCGGCGCCAGCCCACCGGAGATGATCGCCCCACACAGCCTGCGCGTCGGGTCGTCCAGCACGAGTTCGTCCGGCATCGGGTGTCCCGGGATCACGACTGGTCCCCCGGGCGTCGGGGCCGCAGGGTGAACCGGCGGACGGGCGGGTCCAGCGGGCTGATGTCCACCGGCGGACGCGGTGGCGGCAGATCCACGCCTTCCCGCACCCCGACACTCTCCTCGGTCTCCGAGTTCCTTCCCTCCAGCGCAACGAGCGCGGCGCCCGCCGGATTCGCGATCCCAGTTGCC
>DATLIA010000022.1:0-11877 GCA_035540215.1 Actinokineospora sp.
ATTTCTGGGTACGGTCGGCTGGTGAAGGTCGATTTCGGCGGCTACGCCGACGCAGTGTCCGAGGCCGCCGACGCCATCGCCGCGGCCGAACGCGCGGGCTACGACGGCGCGTGGGTCGCCGAGACGAAACTCGACCCGTTCCTCGCGATGGCCGTCGCCGCCGAGCGCACCGAGCGGATCGAGCTGGTCACCGCGATCGCTGTCGCGTTCGCCCGCAACCCGATGACCGTCGCGGTCCAGGCCAACGACGTGCAGCGGCTCAGCGGCGGGCGGTTCGTGCTCGGCCTCGGCTCCCAGATCGAGCCGCACATCACCAAGCGCTTCAGCATGCCGTGGTCGAGCCCGGCGGCCCGGATGCGGGAGTTCGTCCTCGCGGTCCGCGCGATCTGGCGGGCCTGGGAGACCGGCGACCGCCTCGCCTTCCGCGGCGACTTCTACAAGCACACGCTGATGACGCCGTTCTTCGACCCCGGCCCCAACCCGCACGGCAACCCGAAGATCTACGTCGCCGCCGTCGGACCGCGGATGACCGAGGTGGCGGGCGAGGTCGCCGACGGCCTGCTCTGCCACAGCTTCGTGACCGAGCGCTACCTGCGGGAAGTCACCCTGCCCGCCCTGGAGCGCGGCCGGGCGAAGGCGGGCAAGGAGCTGTCGGGCTTCGACGTCAGCGTGCCGCCGTTCGCGGCGACCACGCCGGAGGAGCTGGCCGACGTGAAGGAGAAGATCGCCTTCTACGGCTCGACCCCGGCCTACCGGGCGGTGCTCGACCTGCACGGCTGGGGCGACCTGCAGGACGAGCTGCACGCCATGTCCCGCCGCGGCCGCTGGGCCGAGATGCCAGCCTTGATCAGCGACGACGTGCTGGCGGCGTTCGCCGTAGTCGGCTCACCCGCCGAGGTGGCCGCCGAGACCCGCCGCCGGTTCGGCGACGTGGCTCAGCGGCTCACCCTCAACGAGGCGACCCTGCGGGCTATGTGAACCGGATCAGCGCCGCGCCGGCCAGTACGAAGAACACGAGGACGACAAGCGTGCTCGAGCTGCCGCCGGTGGAGCTGGTGACGAGCTGGTCGACGGTGCCGGTCAGCAGGATGCCGCAGTCGGCCGCGACCAGGTGGCGCCCCGGCTCGATCCGGCTGAACTGAATCTTGGTCTTGAACTGGCCGTCGATGTCAGCCGTCGTGAAGCCGACCTGCTCCCCGCCGGAGACGAGCTTGACCGAGCTGCCGGGCGTGCAGCCCTTGCCGGTGGCCTGAACCTCGTCGCCGGGCTGGATGGCGTCGCGGTCGAAGACGAGGTCACGCTTCGGCTCGGGGACGTCGGTGATCGGCGGCGTGGTGTCGGTCGTCGGGGTGTCGGTCGTGGTCGGCGGAGTGGTGTCGGTCGTCGTGGTGACCGGCGGCGTGGTGGTCGTCGTCGGACGGCGGGTGGTGGTCGTGGTGACCGGCGGACGCGTGGTCGTGGTGACCACCGGCGGCTTGGTAGTCGTGGTGACCGGCGGCGGAGTCGTCGTGGTGACCGGCGGGCGGGTGGTCGGCGGCGTCGGGATCCGGAACACCGCCTTGCCGAATGTGGTCTTCAGCGAGCAGGAGAACTCGACCGAGTAGCTGCCCGGCTTCGCACCCGCCGGAACGACGGCCGAGACCGAGCCAGTGATCGCGATCGCGCTCGCGATCTGCGCACCCGACCACAAGATCCGCACGTCACGGCACGGCGCGTTCGCCCAGGACGCCAGGAACTTCGTCCCGGCCGGTCCGCTGCTCGGGTTGATGCCGTAGGTCGGAGCCACCTGCGCGGAGGCCTGCGTGATCGGCAGAAGCCCGAGCATCACGAAGACCGCCGCAACGACGATGCTTACAACGCGTCTAACTGTGCGCACGGTTACTTCCCTCGTCCGATGGAACGCTCTAGCGAGTCATCAACTCGCTGTAGCATTCCGCCTCAATCGGGCCCAGCTCAACTAGGGGTTGTCCCATGGGACGTCTTATCGCCGCCGCGGTTGCCCTCGTGACGGCAGCGCTTCTCTTAGGCGCGTCACCTGCCGTCGCGCAGGACGGTGACGACCCGCTCGTAGTCACTGTCACGCTCGACGGGCAGGACATCACCGGCCGCACCGTCGAGCTTGATCCAAGCAAGTCAGCCGAGCTGACGATCACCGCGACCAACCCCGGGTCGTCGACCCAGAAGGTCCGCCTCGTGCGGGTCTCCGGGGTCGCGCTGGCGCTGACCTTCTTCGCCTACGACACGACACTGCCTTTCGAGGTGCCCGCGCGCGGGCGGACCAGCCGGACGTTCCCGCTCGACGTGCGCGACCTGAAAGGCCAGGCCATCGGCCTGCTGCCGACCTCGGTCACCCTGCTCGACGAGGAACGCAACGTGCTCGGCGGCGTGGACACCGTGTCCGACGTCAAGGGGTCCTTCTGGTCGGTCTACGGCGTCTTCGGCCTGGCCATGCTCGTGCTGACGGCCCTGACCTGGGCCACCGCGCTGGTCGCGCTCGCCAGGCACCGCCTGTCCACCAACCGGTTCCGCCGCGCGCTGCGGTTCCTGCCCGCGGGTATCGGCACCGGACTGGTCGCGGTCGTGACCCTGTCCGTCCTGCGCCTGGTGCCGCCCGAGGTCGCGGTCGAGATCCCGATCGTGCTCGGCGCGGCGGGTATCGCGATGGTCCTCGGCTTCCTGACCCCGCACCCGGTGCCCGGCGCGGCGCCTGCCGCCGAGGTGCAGGTCCCGGCCGATAACACGACCATGAACCTCAACACGATGTTCCTCGAGTCCAACACGAACCCCGACACCACCAAGAGGTGGCCTGAATGACCGCGCCCGCCGGGCTCGCCTCCGCACTGCCGCAGTACACCGTCGGCAACAAGATCGGTTCCGGCGGGATGGGAGTGGTGTACGAAGGCGTGCACCGCTCCCTCGGCAGGCACGTGGCGATCAAACAGCTCCCGGCCGACCTGATCGGCGACCCGGACGTCAACGCCCGGTTCGACCGTGAGGCCCGGGTGCTGGCCAGCCTCGACCACCCGCACATCGTCCCGGTCTACGACTATGTCCAGACCGGACGCGACAACCTGCTTGTGATGGAGAAGCTCGACGGCGGCACCGTCTACAGCCGCTTCCACGGCGCCGGTCTGAACGGCGAGCAGTCGTGCGCGATCACCCTGGCCATGCTGGGCGGCCTGCACGCCGCGCACGCGGCCGGGGTGCTGCACCTCGACGTCAAGCCGAAGAACCTGCTGTTCACCTCGGCGGGCGTGGTCAAGGTCGCCGACTTCGGCATCGCCCAGGTGGTCAGCGAGGGCGCCACGATGATGACCCACGCGGGCGAGGTCCTCGGCACGCCCGCGTACATCGCGCCGGAACAGGCCATGGGCAACCCGCTCTCACCGGCCGCCGACGTGTACGCGGCGGGCACCGTTCTCTACGAACTGCTCTGCGGCGAACTGCCCTACGACCGCACCCGCGGCGCGGTCAGCATGATGCGCCAGCGCATCTTCAACGACCCGCAGCCGCTGCCCAGGGTGCCCGAGCCGCTGGCCACCGTGGTCATGCGCAGCCTGGCCCGCGACCCGGTCCACCGCTACCGCGACGCCGAGGCGTTCGCCGTGGACCTCTCCGCCGCCGCGACAGCCGTGTTCGGCCAGGGCTGGCTGGAGCGCTCGCAGGTGCCGGTGCACCTCGGCCCGCGCGTCATGGGCAGCATCACCCAGCAGCTGCACCGCCAGCCCGACGCGCCCACGATGATCACCCCGCCGGTCCGCGGCACGGTCCACGAGCCGACCCGCTCGATCGACCTGTCCGACCTGCGCGGGCAGCGCCTGCGGCCCGCCAGTGAGCTGATGGGTCCGCAGGGCCCGTCGCCGCTGTGGCCGGGCCTGGCGGGCGCCGTCGCGGTACTCGTACTTGTGATCCTGCCGTTCCTGTCCGGCAAGACGATCACCCATCCGGATCTGGGCCTCGGGATCACGGTCGACGGCCAATCCACCAAGGGGCAGGTACAGCTCAACCTCAGCGAGGACTTCCCGGTCGCCGCGCCCAAGCTCGAAGGCAACGTCGTGTTCGAGCTCGACGCGGCGGGCATTCCGCTGGGCGGCAGGGAGATCAAGCTCGCCGACATCGCCAAGTTGGGCGACGGCTCGTTCGCGGCCAACGTCGACCCCGAGTCCTACCAGCGCTGGCTGGTCGGCGGCGCGGTCACCGGCTCGGTCCAGGTCGCCGGAGGTCCCATCCAGAGGTTCACCGTGGTCTCCGAGCAGCGCCTGGCAAGCGTGATGGGCGCGGGCAGCCTGCTGCTCTGCCTGTTCGGCATCGCCTACCTTGAGTCGATCATGCGGACCCTGCGCCGGGGCTTCCGCAAGCCGATGGCCCCGTTCAGCGGCGCGTTGTTGGGCGCGCTGACCGGCGGCAGTGTCTGGCTGCTGATCTCGACACTCACCGCCCGCGAACCCGTCGCCACCTTCGGCATCGCGTGTGCGGTGGCGGGCGCGGTCGGCGCGGCGCTGCTGGTCCTGGCCACGGCCTGGTCGAAGCGGCGGACCTAAGCGAGCCGGTAGAGCAGGCTGTCGCGCTGATCCTGCTCTATCTGCTCGACGGTGATCCCCGGGTCGCCGATGTGCGCGTGGGTGACCTTGGCCGGGTGCGGCTGGGCGTCGGCGGACAGCCACGTCTCCGGCTTCCACACGCCGGACCGCACGAAAGCCTTGGGACAGTGCGCGTAGACCTCGTCGGCCTCGACGACCAGCGCCGACTTCGGCGGCTTGCCAACGCTGGTGAGGCTGTCGAGCAGGTCCTGCCGCGCCGACACACACGCCCGGCCGTTGACCCGCAGCGACTGCCCGCGCCCCGGGACCACGAAGATCAGCCCGACCCGCCCGGTGCGCACGACGTTGCGCAAGGTGTCGATCCGCCGGTTGCCGGTGGCATCCGGGATCACGATGGTGCCGTCGTCCAGCACCGAGACGAACCCGGCGGGACCCCCGCGCGGCGTCACGTCGCAACGCCCGTCGTCGTCCGCGCTGGCGATGAACACCAACGACGAGCACGCGATCAACGCCCGCGCCATCTCGTCGACCGACTGGATCTCCTTGCGCTGGGCGAGCCCAGCGGGCGGCTCATAGATCGCGCGTAGCGCGTCCTCGCTGGCGATGGCGTCGGCGAACAAGTCGTTGGTCACCTCCGCACGCTACCCAATCGTGGTACGAACAGACGGTGGATCCCCTGGGCCCGCACTCCGTCACCTGGCGCGTCATGGCCGACGCCCGCACCTTCCTGTGCGGCGGCCGAGCCCTGCTCCTGCAGGTCGCCCACCCCGCCGTCGGCGCCGCGGTCCGCGACCACTCAAATTTCAGAACCGACCCATGGCCACGCCTCTGGGGCACGGTCAACTCCGCCCTACGCCTGACCTACGGCGGCCCCAGAGCCCTAGACGAAGCCGCCCGCCTTCGCGCCCTCCACCGAACCATCACCGGCACCGACGCCGCGGGAAACCGCTACCACGCGCTCGACCCGGCCGCGTACTTCTGGGTCCACGCCACCCTGCTCGACTCAGCGATCACCGCGTGGCACCACTTCGCGGCGCCAATCCCCCTGGCAGCCCAACAAACCCTCTACGCGGAGTGGCGCGGCCTCGGCCTGATCCTCGGCATCCCCGACCGCTCGATGCCCACCGATCTCGCGGCCTTCCGCACCTATATGTCCGAGATGACCGACCAGTTGACCGACAACCCGACCGTCCACGACGTCCTGACCGCCATCGCGGGCGCGGTCCCACCACCGATCCCGCACTTCCCGCTGTGGCCCCGGATCAGCGACCGCCTGGGCACCCACCTGACCGCTGTGACGTACGGCACTCTGCCCGCGGATCTCCGCGAGCGCCTAGGCATCCCGTGGACACCAATGGATGGGCTGGCCTTCGCTCGAATGGCTGATCGCGTTCGCACAACCGTGTCCCGACTCCCGCGCTGGGCCCGCCAATACCCAGCCGCGACCCACGCCTACTGGCTCCACAGCAGGCTCCCCGAGGAACGGCAAAGGCCGGTTCGGATGAACCGAACCGGCCTTTGACCTGCGAGCCGCCTAAGGGAGTCGAACCCTTGACCTATTCATTACGAGTGAATCGCTCTAGCCGACTGAGCTAAGGCGGCGTGACCTCCGCAAGTGTAGCGGGAGCCTATCGCGTCACCGTCAGGGACCCATGTCGTTTACTTACCAGTACGCGCATGCCCCTAGGAGGACCAGCCCGATGTCCCGACGCCTAGCTGTGATGGCGCTGCCCACGACGGCCGTGTTCCTCGCGATGAGCGCGCTGCCCGCCGTGGCGCAGCCGACGACCCCGGTGCCGCCGCCCGCGAACCCGTCCGCGCCGCCGCCGTCGGCGCCGATCGGTCCGCAGCCGCTGGGGCACGCGATCGGTGACGCGTCGACCGGGCTGGCCGTGGTGCGGCTGCTGCCGAACTCGACGCCGACGAAGACGATCATTCCCGGGGCGGAGGAGAAACTGCCCAAGCAGGCCGCCGCGGAGATGGGGTTCGGCCTGGCCACCGCGCAGGCCAACTCCGAGGCGTACCTGGCCTACGAGAAGTCCATCGCCCAGTCCGCGCCCGGCGGGTTCGCCTTCCAGGGCAGCAGCCCGCAGGCACCCGGCTCACTGGCCCAGACCGCGCCGCCCAGCAACGCCCAGCCGCGCTCTGGTGGACTGAATCTGCCGTCGACGCCGCTGGACACGCTGGTCAAGGCCGGGCTCATCAACGGCAGGGTCCACGCCCAGTGGAGCGACACCCTCGGCCCCTGCGTCGAGACGATCTCCGACGCGTCGACCGAGGTCGCGAGCCTGTCGGCGCTCAACGCCATCCCGACGCTCCCCGGCGTCACCGACCTGTCCGGCGTCTTCGACGCGCCCAACCTCGACGCCAACGCCGACAAGGCGATCGTCGACGGGCTGAAGAACCTGACCGGCCCACTGAGCACCCTCGGCGGCGTCCTCGCGGGCCAGGGCACCAAGACCACGGACGGCAAGGGCTCGCTGGTGAGCCTGCCGAACACGCTGTCGGCCCGGTCGGTGGTCAGGCTCGTCGACATCCCCGGCTCGAAGAACAAGGCCGTCCAGTCGACCTCGACACTGCAGGTCGCCGCGCTCAAGCTGCTGGCGGGCACCCCGTTCGAGCTGTCGATCAACGTGGTCAGCCAGCCGACCCTCCAGGTCACCTCGACCGGCGACAAGGCGACGTCGACGGTCAAGTACACCGCGCCGATCCTCGAGGTCGTCCAGGGCGGCAAGAGCCTGGGCAAACTCGACGCGGCCAACCCGAAACTCGACATCCCGATCGGCATCCCGCTCCCCGGCGCCCCCGCGATCCCGGGCGCCGACAAGCTGCCGATCATCGGCGGCCTGCTCGGCAACGGCCAGGGTCTGCAGGACGCGCTGAGCAAGGGCCTGCAGAAGCTCGACCTCGGCGTGCTCCGCCTGTCGGTCGCGAGCCTGCAGCAGAAGGGTGAGGACTCGACCCAGCCGTTCAAGGGCTACCAGCTCGGCGCGACGGCTCGGATGCTCGACCTCCAGGTCCTGCCGACCGACGCGCTCGGCCTGCCGAACCTTCCGTCCGCCCTGGCGCAGATCTCCCTGGGCGAGCAGGTTGCCCGGGCGTTCGCGCCGACGGGCGGTGTCATCTGCGGCACGGCCACGCAGTCCCCGCAGCAGCCGCCCGCGCCGATGCCGCAGGGCAAGTCGACCCCGCAGCTGGCTTACACGAACGCGGCGTACCAGTCGGTGCCGATGTTCTGGGCGGGCACGGCGATGCTGCTGGTCGGCGTGGTCTTGGTGGCCGCACTGCCGCGTCGCCCGCGAATCGCACAGGTGAAGATCAAGCCGGAACCTGAGTCCGACTGATCCGACGGGGACGGACCCCCGCCCGGCCTCGGCCAGGCGGGGGTTCGCATGTTTCAACCCGGTTCACGGGAGCGCCTCACCGCCCAGCCCTAACGCCCAGCCTGCCCGCTGAGCCCTACCCGCGCAGACCAGCCAGCGCGCCGTTCGCGCCCCGCGCCACCTCGCGGAGTCGCTGGCGGGCGATTGTCGAACAATCCCACGATTCTACAGTTCAACAATCCTATTATTCACATGTAGAATCGTTGAACAATAGGACGATCCGCGAACCTCAGCCGAAGTAGAGCGCGGTCACCATCGCCTCGATCGCGATCCGGGGCTTCACGTTGAGCTCCAACGCCTCCCGGCAAGCCAACACCGCCTCCAACCGCCGCAACGTCGACTCCCCCGTCCACGCCGCCGCGGCCTGCGCCGACCCCTCAGCGTGGTCCGGGTGGTTCAGCGTCGCCGCCGACCCCGACCGCGTCACAAGCACGTCCCGATAGAACCCAGCCAAGTCGACCAACGCCAAGTCCAACGCGTCGCGCTGGGTCCGCGTCGCCCGGGACTTCTGCCGACGCTCGAGTTCCTTGATCGCGCCCGCGCTCCCCCGCGCCGCCGAGGCCGCGCCCTTACCGGTTCCGCCATGGCCCATCGCCGTCTTGAGGGCGTCCTTCTCCACCTCGTCGCGGCTGCCGCTGACCTCGCTCGCGTCCGCCTCAGCGGCCTTCACCAGGTCGTCGGCCGAGTCGAACACGTCGGCCAGTTTCCGCAGCCGCAACGGGATCCGCAGCACCTTCGCCCGCCGGTCACGCGCGGCCGGGTCGGTCGCGAGCCGCCGGGCGCGGCCGACGTGGCCGCCGCAGACCGAGGCCGCCCACCTCGCGGTCTCGGCGTCGATCCGGTCGCGCAGCTCAAGGACCTCGGCGATCGCGTCCGCCGCCGGAGTGCGCAGGGAGATCGTGCGACACCGGGACCGGATGGTGACCGACACGTCGTCGGGGTGGTCCGAAGGCGCGCACAGCAGGAACACCGTGCGCGGCGGTGGTTCCTCGACCGCCTTCAGCAACGCGTTCGCCGCGCCCTCGGTGAGCCGGTCGGCGTCGGTGATGATCACGACCTGCCAGCGGCCGCCGGTCGGCCTGCGCGCCGCGGTCTGCACGAGGGCACGCATCTCCGCGACCGAGATCGACAGACCTTCGGGAACGACCATCCGTACGTCGGCGTGCGTGCCCGACATCGCGGTGTGGCAGCCCCGGCACTCACCACAGCCCGGGGTCTCATCGCCCGCCGTGCACTCCAGTGCCGCGGCGAAAGCCCGCGCGGCCACCGACCGGCCAGAGCCGGGTGGCCCGGTGAACAGCCACGCGTGGGTCATCCCAGCCGCCGTACCGGTCCCGTCGACCAGACGCGCGCCGGAACGCGCGGCGGCGCTGAGGGTCTCCACGGCGTCCGGCTGACCGACCAACTGCGACCAGACGCCGCCCATCAGTGCGCCTCCGCCAGAGCGGGCGCGAGCCCGGCCAGCCTGCGACCGGCCAAGGTCGCCTGCACGGCGATGCGGACTCGCTCGCCGACCTCGTCCGGTGTCCCGTCGCCGTCGACCACCACATAGCGGTCAGGGTCGGCGGCTGCCATGTCGATCAACACGCTCTGCACGTGCCAATGATGCTCGGTGTTGCCCGCGCGCGGCGGCAGGGTCGCCGGATCCCGGTCGAGCAGGATCGTGATGTCGGGCCGCAGCCGCGACGTCGCCCAGTCGGCCAGCCCCTCCAACTCGGCAGGGTCGAGACCGGCCGCGACCGACAGGTGGGCCAGCGGGCTGTCGACAAACCGTTCCATGACGACCAGCGCGCCGCGCTCCAACGCGGGCCGGATCTCACGTTCGACCAGGTCGGCCCGCACCGCGGCGGCGACGAGCGCGTGCGCGCGGGCGCTGGTGAGCGAGGCGCCCTCAAGCACGGTGTGCAGCCGGACGTCGTCGAGCGCCGGGTCGGTGGCGAGCAGGACTTCCTTCTTGCCCGGCGTGCGCAGCCAGTCGGCGAGGCGGTGGGCCTGAGCCGACGTGTCCAGGTGGGTGTCGCCCTCGACCGAGATCAGCAGCCCGCTCGACCGGCGCGGCTTGCCCCGGAGCGCGGCGACGAGGTCGGACAGGATGGTCTCGCTGCGACGGTCGTCCATCTGCCGGTAGGCGACGATGCCGACCAGCGCGGCGATCAAGCCCGCGCCGAGCAGCACCGGACGGGTGCCGTCGACCATCATCTCCTTGCCGAACAGGTCGACGCTGTGCGGCCGCACCAGCCCGACCAGTACCGGCGTCGCGGCCATCGCGCCAGCCAGGATGATCTTCATCAGTGACTGGTAGATCGCGTTGATCCGACCGCGGATCGCGTCTTCGACCTGCGTGCCGATGATCGTGACGCCGGTGAGGAACGCGCCACCGGCGCACGCGCCGAGAGTCGCGACCGTCACCAGCGAAACGGCGAGGTGCGGGGACAGCGCGACCAGGATCAGCGCGACGCCCGCGGCCACGATCGCGATGCCGAACAACCGGTTGTGCGGCAGTCGCCTGGCCAGCTTCGGCGAGCCCGCCATGCCTGTCGCGAGACCGATGAACAGCGCGACGAACAACAGGCCGAACGCCGACTGACCACCGCGAAGACTGTTGGCATAGAGCTGGGCCGACCCGACAAGCGCGCCCGCCGCGGCGAACGCCCCGACCATGCCGACGAGCAGACCGCGCACGATCGGCGTGGTCCGGACGAAGTGGGCGGCGTCCTTCAACATCGTGAAGAACCCGGTCTTCTCCGGCTTCTTCTCGTCAGCGGTCTTGGGCGGCGCCTCAGCGCGCAGCGACAGCTCCGGGATCCGGGTCGCGACGATGATCGCGCTGGTCAGATACAGCAGGCCGTTGATGGTCAGGATGAACCGGGCGACGCCGAGCTCGCTGGTGCCGAACGACAGGTTCAGGTTGGTGCTGGCACCGGTGATGAGCGCGTAGAGGCCCGCGCCGCTGATCACCGCGATGCCGTAGGTCATCACCATGCCGAGCTGGTTGGCCGTCTCCACCTGGTCGGGCCTGCGCAGCAGGTTGGGGACCGCGGCGTCCTTCGACGGGATCCACAGCAGCGCGCAGCAGCCGATCAGGAAGTTGCCGATAAACAGCCACCACGGCGAGCCGACGATGGCGATCGACAGGAACAGCCCGCACCTGGCGATGTCGGCGAGCACCATGACCTTGCGCCGGTCGAACCGGTCGGCGAACAAGCCGCCGAGCGGGGCGAACAGCAGCCCGGGGAGCAACTGCGTCAGCACGACACCGGAGAACGCAAAGCCCTGCGCGCGATAGTCCTCGGTCAGCGACGCGACCAGGCCGGTGAGCGCGAGCAGTGACAACCAGTCACCGACGCTGCACAGGTAGGTGACACCCCACAGGCGACGGAATGGGCGGATCGACAGCACACTGCGGGCCCGGTGGGCCATGGACGCGTTCGCGTCACTCGACCCCGCCCCGGCCTTGACCTGTCCGTTCGGGCCCCCGCTGATGCCCTCCACCCCATCTCCACACAAGTGCCGTCCTCAGCGTAGCCGGGATGCGACGAACAGGTTTCCACAAGGCAGACTCGAACGGGCTCACTTTGGGTGAGCTAGTTGACAAGTCCCTGGATCATCGCGAGAAAACCGCTGATGACCTGGTACGCGACGACCAGCAACACCACAGCGCCGACCACGACGACCGCCACGTTCACCCGGATCCGGCGCAGCGGCGCGCCCACGGCCCGCCCGGACATGTGCGGCCACCCCGGCCGGGGTGGGTACTCGACCATGCCAGGCAGCACGATCGGAGCCACATGGCCGTGTCGCGGCGCAGACCCCAGGGCGTCGTGACCCATGCGTTCAGCCATTCGGGGACCCCTCTCGGGCTGCGTACCCCGTCCAGGCTAAATGTTCATCGAATCTCGCGACAGAGGGCTACGACTTCGATTTGGCAGGCGTCTTCTTCGCCGGGGCCTTCC
>DATLIA010000023.1:0-4356 GCA_035540215.1 Actinokineospora sp.
CCAACCCTATGGTTGAGGTTGAGGGTTTAAGATCGAAGGAAGGCGAGAGCCCATGACGCCCCCGCACAACTACCTTGCAGTGATCAAGGTCGTCGGTATCGGCGGCGGCGGCGTGAACGCCGTCAACCGAATGATCGAACAAGGACTCAAGGGAGTCGAGTTCATCGCGGTCAATACCGACGCGCAAGCCCTGCTGATGAGCGATGCCGACGTCAAACTCGATGTCGGCCGCGAACTCACCCGAGGTCTCGGTGCCGGAGCCGATCCGGAAGTCGGCCGCAAGGCCGCCGAGGACCACAAGGACGAGATCGAAGAGGTGCTAAAGGGCGCCGACATGGTCTTCGTCACGGCAGGCGAGGGAGGTGGCACCGGTACCGGTGGCGCCCCTGTCGTCGCCAGTATCGCCCGAAAATTGGGCGCCCTGACTATAGGGGTCGTCACCCGGCCGTTCTCTTTCGAGGGCAAGCGGCGCGGGAACCAGGCCGAAGTAGGGATCAACCTGCTTCGCGAGTCGTGCGACACCCTCATCGTCATTCCGAACGACCGGCTGCTGCAGCTGGGCGACGCGGCGGTGAGTCTGATGGACGCCTTCCGCTCCGCGGATGAGGTGCTGCTCAACGGTGTTCAGGGTATTACCGACCTGATCACCACCCCCGGTCTGATCAACGTCGACTTCGCCGACGTCAAGAGCGTGATGTCGGGTGCCGGATCGGCGCTCATGGGCATCGGCTCGGCGCGTGGTGAGGGTCGTTCGGTGAAGGCGGCCGAGACGGCGATCAATTCGCCGTTGCTCGAAGCCTCCATGGATGGTGCGCACGGCGTGCTGCTCTCGATCGCGGGCGGTTCCGATCTCGGCCTGTTCGAGATCAACGAGGCGGCCTCGCTGGTGCAGGAGGCGGCCCATATCGAGGCCAACATCATCTTCGGTACGGTCATCGACGATTCGCTCGGCGACGAGGTGCGGGTCACCGTCATCGCCGCGGGCTTCGACGGTGGCGGCCCGTCTCGACGCAATACCGAGACCAGCGCGGTCACCACCAGCCGGACCGGGTCGAACCCGATCGGCTCGGGTCGCGCGGGCGAGATCGGCCAAGGACGTCCGTCCGAGGCGCCGTCGCGTCCCACCGAGCCCGCCACGGCCGGGGTGTCCAGTGGTCGGGCTGCGGCGCCGAACTACCGCGATACCGAGCGGTACCGGGAGTCGGAGCGTCAGCGGGTGACAGAGGCGGCCATGAACCGCGTCAACAACCCGGAAGTGCACGAAGGCGACGACGACGACGAGATCAACGTCCCGGACTTCATGCGTCGATAACATTCGCAGACACGAAAGCGCCCGAACTCCTGTCGAGTCCGGGCGCTTTCGCGTTGTGCGGGGGATCAGCCCTTGGCGCTGCCGAGGCAATAAGTGATCTTCGGATCGTTGACCACGAGCACCTGGTCGGCGTCCTCGCCACACAGCTGGTCGTCGACCTGACCGTCGACGCGGGTGACGACCTTGAAGCTGGCGTCGGAGGCGGTGCACGGCACGAACTTGTAGCCGGTCATCATGCCCTCGTTGTAACAGCTGCCCTCTTTGAAGTTCGGGGCGAGACAGAGGAACGCGACCGTGCCGCCGCTGCCGAAGGTCTCCTCGTAGGAGGTGTAGTCCTCGTGGCACTCGACCTTCTGGTCGTGGACCTGCACGACCTGGTAGACGGCGTTCTCGGCCGAGCAGGCGACCGGCTCGGTCTTGGAGTCGATGATCGACGCCGAGATCACGTTGATGCACTCACCGACCTTCGAGCGGGCGGTGTCGGACTTGCTCGCGTCCTTGGCCACCTCGGAGACCTTGTCGATGGCCGAGCAACCCGCGGCACCGAGTGCCGTGACCGCCAGCAGTGCGAGCGCGAACCGCGAAACCATTCCCTTGCCGGTGAACGTCATGCGAACCTACTTTCTGAAGAACCTCACCGCGGACCCTTCGGCGGTGATCGGCCTCGCCCACCCAACCCCACGTCCGCCCGCGGAGCATCCGGGAAACCACGGCATTTGCTCGTCGGTGACCCGGGTTAGGCTCACCCCGGACAAACCGGGCAGGAAAGGGTGATGACGGTGATCGAACGCGCCTTCGTCGGCCGAGCCCCCGAACTGGCTACCCTGACCACGACCTTCACCGGCCCCGACGCCCCCTGGCTGCTGCTGGTGGAGGGCCCCGCCGGAATCGGCAAGTCCCGCTTGATCGCCCACTTCGCCCAGGCCGCGCCGTGCCGGGTGTTCTCGGTCACCGGTGCCGAGGACGCCCGCACCCAACCGCGCTACCTCGCCGACGATCTCGCCGAACAGCTCGATGACGTCGATCCGGCCGAGGAAGAACGCGCACGCGGCGCGGCGGTCGTTCCACCGGCGGCGTGGTCCTCGGCCGACGCCGAGGTGTCCGCGGCGGACGTGGTCGCCGACACGGCGCTCGCCCGGCGGATGCGGCGCGCGCTCGGCACGGTCGAGACCTTGCTGGTCGTCGACGACGCGCAGTGGGCCGACGCGGAATCGGTTCGGCTGCTGGCCTTCCTGATCCGCAATCGCCCGGTCGGCGGATTCCGGCTGCTTCTCGCGTTTCGCGACGGCGGCTGCCCGCCGTCGCTCACCCGTTTGCTGCGGGTGCCGCTGGTCCGCTCGGTCCATGTCCGGGTGCCGCCGTTCACCGGCATCGACGTCGACGGGCTGCTCCCGGGGGAGGATCCCCGTCGCCGCGCCCGGCTACTCGACGCGTCCCAGGGCAATCCGCTGTACCTGTCGCTCCTGGCCGACCTGCCCGACCGGGAACTGGAGCGGGCGCTGCGCGGGGAGAACCCGGATCCGACCTCGACCGATTACGCGGCGCTGGATCGCACGATCCGGGCCGAACTGGCCCAGCTGCCCGAGCTCGACCGGTCGGTCGCGCAGGCCGCCGCCGTGTGTGGCGCGCCGCCCGACCTCGAACTGCTGTCGGCGACCGCGGATCTCCCGGCGGTGACGGTGGCCGACGCGCTCGATGGGCTGGTCGGTCGCGGCGTCGTCCGGGTGATCGATGGCGCGGTGACCTTCGTCCATCCGCTGATCCGCACCGCCGCCTATCGGCTGGCGGGACAGGGCTGGCTGGCCCTGGCCCACCGCCGCGCGGCACTGGCGTTGCGCGCCCGGGACGCGCCGATGGCCGCGCGGGCCGCGCAGCTCGAGCACGCTCTGCTCGGCCGCGACGAGCTCGCGGGCGCCGAACTGCGGCTGGCGGCCGACCGGGTGCTCGCCGACGCGCCGGCCTCGGCCGCGCGCTGGCTCGCGCTCGCCCACCGGATCGCCCCCTCGGCCACCGATCCACTCGCCGACGCGGTGGCACTGGGCCGGGCACTGCTGCTCGCGGGCGCGGGCGAGCGCGCGGCGGCGGCACTCGCCCCGGCGGCCGCCGCACCGGGCCCGCATCAGCTGGAAGCGCTGCTGCTGGCGGCCCGGTGCGCCCGCATGTGCGGCCGGGTCGAGGAGGCCAGGACTCTGCTCGCCACCGCCGCGACCCTGCCTCGGCGCCGCGGGGACGGTCCGGTCCAACTGGAGCTGGCCATCCTGGAATTGCAGGATCACCAGGACGCCGAAGGCCACGCCCGGCTCAACGCCCTGTTCGAGTCCGCCGAGATCGCGGACCCGGCGGTGCGGGCCGCCGCGACGGCGCTGCGTTGCCTCGGGTTCGTCGCCGACGGTCAGATCCGGACCGCCGCCGAGCTCTACCCCGACTGTCACCATGCCTTCGACGAGCTCACCGACGCCGGCTTCCGCGAGGTCGTCCACGCGGTTCCCGCCCTGGGCTGGTGCGCCTACTTCCTCGACCACGACCGCGACGGCCTCGCCCACCTCGACCGTGCCATCCGCGTCAGCCACCGTTTCGGCCGCAGCTACGCCCTGGCCGAACTCCAGACCGTCCGCGCCTACTCGCTGGCCAAACTCGGCCGCCTCGACGCCGCGATCGCCGCCGCCGACGACGCGACCGATGCCGCCGCCACCTTCCACCACCCCGACCTGCTCTCCTTCGCCGGCGCGGTCAAGCTCCGCACCCTACTGCTCACCGCCCCCACCGACGCGGTCACCACCCAGTGGCACACGGTCGCGGCCCTCCCACGTCCCGCCATGCGCTGGTGGCGCCAGGTAGTCGAGACCACCCTCGTCGAAACCGCCCGCCCCCTCGGCCTTCCGACACCGGACCTCCAGGTGCCCGGTGCCCCGACCCGTCGAGTCTCAGCGCCCGGTCCGCCGGTCCCGGGTGCTCCAGCCGCCGGTCCGCCGGTCCCGGATGCGCCGGAGCCCGACGGCCCGGTGGTCCCTGACGCTTCGACCCCGACCGCCCTGGCCCCCGAC
>DATLIA010000024.1:0-17666 GCA_035540215.1 Actinokineospora sp.
CGCGCAGGCCACGCCGTCGTCGGCGCAGGCCTCGTCGGCCGACACCGACGCCAGGGCGGCGGGCAGCCGGGGCAGCCCGGCCGCCGCGCGTTCGCGGTCGGCGACCAGGTCGCGGGCCACGACCTGGCAGGCCGTGCGCACCTGGCGGCGGTCCTCGATCGGCGGGAGCGTCATCACGCGGTTCACCAGCGTCAGGTCGCTCTGGGGGACGACGCAGTTGTCCGTGTTCTCGTCGCGGATCGGGCCGTCGATGCCGTCGTGCACGCCCAGCGCGTCCGTGGCGAAGGCGAGGTAGCGGCCGTCGGCCGACAGCGCGGGCATGGTGGCGTTGATCGGCTGGCCCGCGGTGTCCAGGGAGACGAGCTCGGAGGCGGGCACGTCCGGCCGCACGAGGTAGATGTTGGGCTGGTACTCCTCGTCGTCCTGCGCCACGAACGCGACGGCCGAGCCGTCGCCCGAGATCGTGGGCAGGAACACCTCGACGTTGCCGGACCCGATCGGCGTGCCATTCGGCTCCAGGTCGACCCGCTTGTTGGCGCCGGTGGCGAACTCGTGACGCACGATGGTGCTGAACAGCGACTCGCCGTCGAGGTACTCCGAGCACGTCACCACGAACCGCCCGTCCGCCGAGATCGCGGGCTCCTCCTGCCGCTGCGCGCTGGCGGTGGACGACCCGTCCAGTCCGGTGGGCAGGAACGCGGCGGTGACTGGGGTGCCGACCTGGCCGGTGACCGGGGAGCGCAGCACGGCGGTCTTGGTCCGGTCGCGGTAGTCGGTCGGCGACACGCGCTCCTGCCAGACCGCCCGGCCGCCGTCGCCGGACAGCCGGATCGCCGAGGGCACCACCGACGGCGCGCCCTGCAGGGGGATCGAGATCGCGAAGAACCGGTGGTCCATCGCGGTGCTCGCGGCCTTGAGCTCGTCGAAGTCGCCGTCGCCGTCAGGGTCACGGTCGACACCGATCAGGGTGAGCGGCTCCGTGCCGACCGGCACGATGTTCGACGCCTCCGAGGCGAACGCGACGTAGCGGCCGTCAGCGGAGATCGTTGGTTCGAAGCTGTCGTCGTCAGCCGCGGTCTCGCCGGGCACCGGCACCGGCTGGGCGGCGAAGCTGAGCAGGGGCCGCGACCTGAGGCCGGGGACCGGGGGACTCGAAGTGGGTGGGTCGGGGATGGTGAACTGGCCCCGGCTGATCAGCACGGTCCGCCCGCGGACCAGATCGCGCACGAAGATGTTCCTTGCCTCGTCCTCGACCGGCTGGGCCAGCTCGGCGCGGCTGCTGAACACCACCGACCGGCCGTCTCCGGAGATCTGCTGGTCGCGGCCGCCGTTCGGCGACTCCAGCCCGGCGTCGGTGACCGACGCGCGGGCCGTCGACCCAGGTGCCACGGCCGCCGCCGCGTCATTGGCCTGGGAGAAGAACACCGAATAGCCGCCCACGATGAGCACGGCGGCGAGCGCGACGGCACCGGCTTGGCGCGCGGGGGAGACAGGCACGGCTTACCTCCGCTCGGTTGCTGCTCAGGCTAGGTAGTCCCGGCCGTCAGCGGCCCCGGCGCGCGGGTGGCGATCAGGACGTCAACCTTCGCCCGATCGGGCGGACCTTGCTGCCCGGGCAGGCTCCCGTTCGCGGCCTGTGATCGGCTCGCCGCCCCGCCCACACTCCGTGTCATGGGAGCCACCACGTCGCTGGCCGGAAAAGAACTGTCCGTCGCCGCTGGCGCGACGGTCAGCTCCACGGTGCAGATCCGCAACTCGGGCACACTGGTCGATCAGTTCACCGTGGACGTCGTCGGCGAGGCCGTCGAGTGGGCCAGGGTCGAACCCGACGTGATCAACTTGATGCCGGGAACCGAGGGCCAGGCCACCGTGACCTTCGCCCCGCCGCGGGACTCGTCGGTCCGTGCGGGCGTCGTCCCGTTCGGCGTGCGCGTGATCTCCAGGGAAGACCCGTCGCTGTCGCGGGTCGAGGAGGGCACTGTCCAGGTCGAGCCGTTCAACGACCTGCAGATCGAGCTGGTCCCCAAGACCTCGAAGTGCCGCCGCTCGGCCCGCCACGAGCTGGTCGTCGACAACGCGGGCAACTACCCGATCGCGGTCGAGCTGGACGCCGCGGACCCGGAGGACGAACTCAAGCTCGACATCGACCACCGGTCGCTGACCATCGAGCCCGGCACGTCGGCGTTCCTGCGTCTGCGCGCCCGGCCGCACGACCGGTTCCTGCGCGGCCAGGACAAGCGCCACCCGTTCCAGGTCACCGCGATGACCGCGGAGGCCGCCCCGGTCACCGCGAACGGCACCGTCGTCCAACAGCAGCTGCTGCCGAAGTGGCTGCTGCCCGCGCTGCTGGCCTTGCTCGCCCTGGCGATCATCGCGGTGACGCTGTGGTTCACCGTGCTCAAGCCGACCCTGATCTCCGCCGCGCGCGACACCGCCGAGCAGGTGGTCAAGGAGGAACAGAAGAAGCTCTCCGACAAGGCCGACGCCGCCGAGGCGAAGGCGGCCAAGGCCGAGGAACGGGCCGCCGAGGCGGAGAAGAAGGTCGGCGAGGGCGGCGCGGTCGCCGCGGCCAACCTGCCCGGCCCAGTGACCGGCCCCGGCGGGGTCGACCTGGCCCGCGGCCAGGCCTTCGACTTCCGCATCACCACCGACGCCGTCGCCACGACGGACCTGAACGACTTCGACGGCTTCACCGCCGACCCGCTGCCCGATGGGAAGACGCTGGTGGTGACCGACATCGTCCTGCAGAACCCCCGCGGCGACTCGGGCACCCTGCGCATCCTGCGCGGCGACCAGATCCTGCTGGAGTTCGGCCTCAGCAACTTCCGGGACGTCGACTATCACTACCTGGAGCCGTTGACGTTCGCGCCTGGCCAGCAGTTGAAGGTCGAGGTCAACTGCGCCCTGCCCGGCGCCCCAGAACCGGCGACCGGCCGGTGCAGGCCATCGGTGTCCTTCTCCGGCCGAATGGCGGGCTGACCGCCTGTCCGGTAGGGCGGCGCTAGCGTTGGGCCCATGATCGTGTGGCTCAACGGCACCCACGGCGTCGGCAAGACGACGACCAGTTCACTGGTGTGGCGGCTCATCCCCGATTCACGGGTGTTCGACGCCGAGAAGGTCGGCGAGACACTGATGGACATCACGCCGGGGCTGCCCAGGACGGACAACTTCCAGCACTGGCCGCCCTGGCGGCAACTCGTGGTGGAGACCGCCCGCCGCGTACTCGACTACACCGGCGGCACTCTGGTGATGCCCATGACTGTCCTGGTCGAGCAGTACTGGCGCGAGATCAGCACGGGCCTCGCCCAGCACGCCATTCCGGTAAGGCACTTCGTCCTCCACGCTGACCAGGACACCCTCCGACGGCGCATCGAGGCGGACACTCCGGTCCCCTCCCCATTCCGTCTCGAACACCTTGAGCCCTACGCCGAGGCGGCCCGCACGTGGCTGCACGGCGAGGCC
Source organism: Actinokineospora sp. (assembly GCA_035540215.1). Lineage (GTDB taxonomy): Bacteria > Actinomycetota > Actinomycetes > Mycobacteriales > Pseudonocardiaceae > Actinokineospora. The sequence continues at coordinate 3,463 of DATLIA010000024.1, forward strand.
GAGGTCGTCGACACCACGCACCTCACGCCCGCTCAAGCCGCACGACGGATCGCGGCGGCCGTCAAGGTTTGAGTACCGCCAGTACGCGAGAACAAGCGCAGGGACCGAGGCAACCTGATCCACCGCTCACGCGTGTTGGTGATCAGTAGGCGCGAGCGGTGGAGGTCTGGACGTGCGGAACAGGTGGATCTGGGCGGCAGTGGCCCTGGTTGCGATAGCGGCGGGGGTGGCCGCACTGCTGTGGTCGACCGCCGGCTCGGGCGCGAAGTTCGACGCGATCATCACCGCGATCCACCCGGACGGCACGGTGGAGTGGGACGAGGCCGTGTTCGTCAAGGCACCGGAGAACAACTCCATCGCCGAGCCGGTCCCCGGCAGCCACGGCACCGCGAGACTCGCCGAGGACATCCAGATCTACACCGCGGTCGGCGACTGGTGCGCCAACCAGCGCGGTCCGGGCATGGGCAGGCTCGACCCCGCTGACGCGTGCACCAGGGCCGAGTTCATGGCCATCAAACCGGACGTCCTCTACGCGGTCCAGATCGAAGTGGACGACGACGGCGGGATCAGCCTGATCAACGAGTACTACCACCCATGACCGGTCGTTCCCGGATGCCCCGCGGCGCGTGCCGCGGGGCATCCGGCGAACCTAGGCCACCTGCACCTCGGCCAAGGTCAGATAGCCCGTCCCGTTGAGTTGCACCATGACGTAGCGGGCATTGCCCGCCACCTGGGTCACCGCGGTGCTCGTCGCGACGCTCCCGGTGTGTCGGTAGCTCTTGACCCCTGGCTGGGTCGCTTGCTGGGCCGGTGTCAACGCCGTGTTGAACGGTGTGTTCGATGTGAACACCCAGAAGTCGGTCAACCGGTTCTGGCAGCAGTCGGTCCGGTTCCACAGGTTGATCGTGTTGATGCTCACCGGCTGGCGGAGATCCACCTGCCACCACGCGTTGACGTCGTTGTTGGTGTGGGAGATGGAGTTGTGGCTGTAGGCGCCGTCGGTGTTGGCGTCGATCGCCTTGGCCGCGCTGAGTGCGGGGACGTAGGTCGACGACTGGGTCGCGATGCCACACCCGGTCATGTCGGTCGGCGCGTTCGCCGAGGTCGTCGTGACCGCCTTCGACGTGTTCCCGAGCGCGAACCCGTCGTAGACCAGCCAGGAACCCGTCTCGGTCGTGATCGTGACACTGTTCGATCCCGGCCTCAACTTGTTCGCGGGCAGCGCGACCGTCGTGGTCGACGGTTTGATGCCGTTGAAAACGTTCGCGGCGCCGTCGCCCCAGTGGTAGCCGTCACCGCCGCCATTTGCCAGTTGGACGGTTGAGACGCTGTTGCCGTTGAGAGCGATGCTGATGCTGGGCGCCCCGGTGTGCTGGGTGTCCAGCAGCCACAGTGACAGGGTCGGGTCGTTGGTCGGGACACCCTGGCACAGATTGAAGTTCACCGTGAACGTGTGCTTCTTGCTGCCCGCCCAGGCATCGTTCGGGCCGGGCTGGATGTAGCTCCACTGTGGTGGGGTGACACCCGCTCCGGTCGCGTTCACGTGCACCGAGGAGCTCAACGGGTGGGACGCTCCGGGGGTGGTGGAGCTGCCTGTCTGAGCCGTGAAGTTCACATCGTTGGGGAACTCGGTGCTGTACTGGTTGTAGTTGTACCCGAGATAACCGCTCGCCTGGTTGGGGACCTTGTCGGCTTCGGTCTCACAGATCGTCGGGGACCCGCCGTAGTACGCGGTGGTCGGCTTCACCCCGACGGAGCGGATGCCGTACTTGGTCACCGGGACAGTGATCTTCGAGCCGGTTCCCCAGTCCGCGACCGTCAGCGCGCCGGGCGTGCTGGTCGGTCGGTCGGTAAGGTCCAGTGACTGGGCGCTGGACACCTTGAACGGCAACTGAAGCGAGACGTTGCCGGTCGTGCCCGCGACCTCCGCCAGTCGGAACACCAGTGGGAAGGTGTGGGCCGCCGCGTTGACCTGCGTGGCGGGCTTCACCGTCTGGATCACGACGTTGGACGCGTCCAACGAGGCAAGTGACTGGCTGGCGGCGGTGTAGGTGCCGGTCTGGTTCGCGGGCACCACCACAGCCTGCAGCGGTGACTGCGTGCCGTGCCCGAACTGCGTCGCCGCCTCGGCGTCGAAACCGCCGCTGTGGTCGGTGATCGAGTAGTGATAGTTGATCGGTCCGGACTGGGCGATGCGGTAGTTCGTGATCCAGAGGTTGTTGAAGATGTAGGAGAACATCGACCCGTTGGTCGGCAGACCGGTCGCGGCGGGTGTGGTGGCGGTGTCCAGCCGTCCCGGCCTGCCCACCAGGCCGTTGTTGTGCAGGCTGCCGAACTCCGCCAGCGGGGCGTCGGTGGTGCTCACGGTGACGCCGCCGGTGCTGCTGGAGATGTCGGCGTAGCTGCCGATGGCCTGGTTGTCCATGTCGGCGCCGGGCATCTGACCCGCGCCAAGCTGGACCGGGGCGCTGTTGACGTCGTAGGTGACGGTCGGGCTGTTCACCTTGAACGGGAAGGCGAAGTAGCCCTCCTCACCGGACGTCACCCAGTGCTTGCCGATCGAGTTGGCGATGTCGACCCGGGGGGTGTTCGCATACAGGGTGATAGTGGCCGACTGCGAGGTGACCCCGGTGGCCTTGTTGGCCGAGTCGACGCCGTTGGGGGTGTTCGGGAACGTGACGGTGACGGTCGCGCCGACGGTCCCGGCCGACCCGGTCAGCGTCGGGCTCGCGGGCGACCACTCGCCGACTCCGTTGAACGGGTGCCCGGCTTGGGTGGCGCCATTCCGCGTCCCGGGGCGGAAGATGTACTGGTTGAGGTCGTAGGACGATGAGGTGTCCACGAGTTCGGCGCTGGTGGCGTTGTTGACGAGCGAGGTGACCGCGCCCGTAGTCTTCGAGATCGTCACCGTGTAGTACTGGTTCTTCAGGACGCCGGTGGTCGCGTTCCAGCTCAGTTGCGTGTCGCTGGACGTGGTCGGGTTCGTGCCCGTCGACAGGCTGTACTTTCGGTAGCCCGCCGCGGGCACGTTCGTCGCGACGAACTGGATCTTCGATCCGCCGAGGCTCTGGTAGGGCACGACGGCGTTCGCGTTCGCGATGTCCAGGAGCCGCCCGGACCAGCCGGACGGCACCGTCGCGGTGACCACTGCGGTTCGGCTCCACGACTGCGGGTTGAAGACCGCGAGCTGTGCGGTCGACGTCGAGTTCGTCAGCTGTGCGCCCAGTGACGCCGTCGCCGAGTCCATCGCCAGCGTGCTGAACCGATCAGCCTTGTCGGCGTGCACTTTCTTGCCTGACCACTGTGGATCGTTCGCCTGGAGTGACGGCCCCGCCCAAGTGTGCTCGGTGTAGAGGTTCTCCTCCTGGTACGCGGCATCGATCAGGCATTGCCGGGTGGGGTCCGGCTTGTTCAGCGTGGCCAGGGTGCCGAGCGTCTCAGCCGCGGTCGTGCGCGCCTGCGCCTGCATGTTCGCGCCGGTCTCCAGGGCTGAGGAGCCCGCCCCGTCGGTCCACCAGTTGGTCCAGTCACCCGTCTTGGTCGGCAGCGAGGACACGGCCGCCGACGTCGGGTCGGGGGTGAAGCCGGAGATCGAGGTCGCGCCCTGGGCGGTCGTGGCGTCCGCGTAGAAGCGCGACGGGGTCGAGAAAGCCAGGCGCGGGAAGTCGTACTCCTGCTGGAAGGCCTTGATGAGGTCGGACATACCCCGCGCGGGCGGCGCGGTGTCGTTGGTGAACGTCATCGGATAGACGGACTGCGGGTACGCGCCGACCTCGATACCTGGGAGGAACTTCCCGAACGCGGACGCCAGGGTGGGGACGAGGCTCGCCGGGTTGGCCGGGGCGGGCGCGGGCGTGAACGGCAGCGGGACGGTGTTGTGGTTGCCACAGCTCTCCGTCGGCCACGGAGCCATCGCGCACTGGAGATCGGTGTACAGCCAGCCCTCCGGGTAGGCGTTGGGCCCGAAGAACGTCAGGACCTTGCTGCCGTCCGGCGCCTGCCAGTTGAACAGCGCCGAAGTGTCCTGGAAGGGGCGTGGGCCGTACCGGCCGGTGTGCGCCGAGTTGCTGCTGTTGATCAGCACCTTGACGCCTTGTTGCGCGAGCATCTGGATGTACTGCTGCGACGCGCCGGTGACGTCGTCCTGAATCGCGCCTTCCGGCTTGACGCCGAAGTACGCGGGCATCGCGTCGGTGCCCTTGCTCAGCGAGCGGATGAGCTGCTCGGAGCTCGCCAGGTCCTGCAGGTTGTTGTTGTAGGCCGCGGTCATTTCGATCTGGCCATCTCGGACGCACTTCGCGAGGGCGGCGATCTGGTCGGCGGTGCGGTCCTGCAGGTACTGCTGGAGCAACCAGCTGTTCTCGACGGTGTACCGGTACTTGCTCGCGTCGGTGTAGTTCGCCGTGGCCTGGCAGTCCGTGACCGCTTGGTCGAGGTAGGCGTTCTCCACCTGCCGGGTATTGGCCTGGTCGTAGTGGTAGCCGATATCCAAGTGGGTGGCGGTGATGATGTCGATCTGCCAACGCCGTTGGTACGGCAGGTTCATGGCGTACGTGGTCGACGCGGACCCGACGGTCACCTTCACGTCCAGCTGAGCCGGGCCGCCCGCGGGGGCGGGCGGCACCGGGACGCGCTGCGTCGACCGGCCCGCCGGGACCGACGCCAGGCTTGTCGTGGTCGTGACGCCGTTCATCGTCGCGGCGATGGTGACCGCCGCGGCGGCGCCGCCGGTGTTGTTCATGCCGAGGTCGACCAGCTGGTTCAGATGGCCCTGGGACGTCTTGAACAGCGGCGACGGGTCGATCGAGAGCGCTTGGACCGTGCCCAGGGTGGCGGGCGCGGGCACCATCTCGACCGAGTCGTACGCGGCCCAGGAGCCCGCGGTGCTGGTGATGGTCAGGGTGTTGCTGCCGGAAACCAGGTTCGACGCGGGCACGATGATGCCGACCGAGCTCGGCTTGGTCATCGTCATGTGCCAGTCCTGGGGGGTGGCCGCCCCGACGGCGCCCACGCCCGAACCGGCCGGGGGGACTACCGAGCCCACGGTCTGGCCGTTGGCGCTGACCTGCAGGGTCGGCGGCGCGACATTGTGGGTGTCGATGAAGCTGAGCTGGAGCAGCTGGTTGACCGTCGCCTGCGTCGCGGTCAGCGAGAAGGTGACCTTGAAGGCATGGTTCTTGCTGCCCGCCCAGGCGTCGCTCGGTCCAGGCTGGATGTAGGACCAAGCCGACGGCGCACTCGTGCCGACGGTGTAGGACACGTCGGTCGGGAACGTCTGCGAGTACTGCGCGAAGCCGCCGGGGGCGAGCGCGAACTCGGTGTTCAGCCGGTCGTGGCCGCCGATCGCGAAGGTGGCGGCGACCGCGGCGGCTTCCGCGGCCTCGGCGGCCGGAACCGCGAGAACCGTGATACCGGCCCACACGGTGGCGGCGGTTGTCGCGGTGGCGAGGGCTAATCGGGCCGGGCGTGGGCGCCTGGCGGTTGCCAACGGTGGTGCGGATGTCGAATGCATCAGCTCTCCAGGGGGACGCGCGGCAACGGTGCTCGCGCTTGAGCAGGGAGACCCACGCCGGGGGTCCGGAGCCACACAAGAGGTCGCCATGGCGCAGCCGACTGCCTACTGGGTGCGTGATCCAGATGCGTTGCCACAAGACCTCCGCGGACCGAGCGAGTGCCGCGTGGATACTTGCATACAAATATGCACTGAACAATGGCCATGCGCGAATCGGCGGCAGGCATGCCGGATGCCGCCTGCACGGTCAGGCGCAGGCGGCAGTGGTGATCGGCGGAGCTGGTGCTAGATCAGGCCCTCGCGCAGGGCGTAGGCGACGGCGTGGGAGCGGTTGCGCAGCTGGAAGCGGTTGGTGACGTCGTGCAGGATGCTCTTCACTGTTCGCTGGGAGTAACAGAGCTTGTCGGCTATCTCCTTTGTGGACATACCGGAGGCGACGAGCCGCAAGACTTCCGTCTCCCGGTTGGTGATACCCGCCAGGTGCAGCCCGCGCGGCTCCAGCACGTGCCGCTGCAGCCGGGAGACCCGGTTGAGGAGCCTGCCCAGCAGATCGGGGGGAAGCGCGCCCTCGCCGGCCGACGCGGCCTTCACCAGTCGGACCAGTACGTCGGGCGTGGTGTCGGCTCGTCGCGCCACCGCGCAGACACCGCCCTCGACCGCGGTCAGGATCTCGCTGTCCTCCAGTTCCCCGGCCACCAGCACGACCCTGGCGAAACCGCGGCACTGCAACGTCTTCAACAGGTGGCTCGCCCGGTCGTCGAACCGGTCGGTGACCACCAGGGCGACCGCGTCGGCCGTCGCGTCCTCCTCGTCGACCAGCCACACCTCCGGCCGGGTGCGCAGTGCCATATGGACACCGTTCTGCAGGATCGGGTCCGTCGCACGCACGATCACTGGTGTCCGACTCTGGTCCAGCATCGCAAACCCACCTTCGCCTCGAGGTCCCGGATAGTCCACCTTGCCCCTTCGTGCGTCCCGACCGCATGGGACTTGTGTCCTGTATGTGCCCGACCGTGCACGAACCGTGACCTAATGGCCGTCGCCGAGACCGGCCTTTCGGGCACGCACGATGGCCTGCGCGCGGTCGGCGACGTGGAGTTTGGTGAAGATGCTCGACACGTGGTTGCGCACGGTCTTGGGGCTCAGCGAGAGCTTCGCGGCGATCCCGGAGTTGCTGACGCCGTCGGCGATCAAGGCCAGGACCTCGCGTTCGCGGGTTGTCAGCTCCGGGAAGACCGGCCCGGGGACCTCGGGCCCCGCGTTGAAGAATCCCAGGACGCGGGTGGCGATGTCCGGTCCGAAGATCGCCTCGCCGCGGCCGACGGCGTGCACCGCGCGGACGATCTCGTCCTGCCCGGAGCCCTTGAGCAGATAGCCACGCGCGCCCGCGCGCATCGCGGCGAAGACGGACTCGCTGTCGTTGAACATCGTCAGCACGAGCACGCCCGTTCCGACCCGTTCGCCGACGATCGCGCGCGCCGCGTCGATCCCGGTCATGTCGGGCAGGTGGACGTCCATCACCACGACGTCCGGGGTCAGTTCGCGGGCCGCGGCGATCGCCTCCGCGCCGGTCGCGGCCTCGCCGACGAGGTCGACGCTGGGTTCGGCGGCCAGCACGGTGCACAGACCGAAGCGGAACAGCGGATGGTCGTCGACGACAAGCACCCGCGGGCGTGCCCCGGTCATGGGCAGGCGACCTCCTTAGGCAGCGGCAGCGTCGCCAGCACCCGGGTGCCGCCCTCGGCCTCGGCCGCGACCAGGCAGTCGCCGCCGAGTTCGGCGGCGCGCTCGCGCATGGACGCCAGGCCGACGCCGCCGAAGGTGTGCCGGGGGAGGCCGATCCCGTCGTCGACGACCTCGATGTGGAGATCATCGTCCACCCACAGCCGCACGGCACATGATCGCGCGTACGCGTGTCGGGTGACGTTGGTGAGCGCCTCGCACACGATCCGGTAGGCCGCGACGTCGATCGACGACGGCAGCCTTGGCATCACGGTGGGCACCTCCAGCATGATCGTGACGCCCTCGTCGGTCCCGTCGAGCTTTGCGGTGCGGCTGGCCAGCGCGCCCGCGTACTCGCGCAGCGCCGGGACCAGGCCGATCTGGTCGAGCACGGGCGGGCGCAGGCCCGCGGCCAGCCTGCGGATCTCGGTGATGGCGTCCTGCAGCTCGTCACGCATCCTGGCCAGCAGGATCCCGGTCGCCGTGTCGGCGCCGACCCCGCGCCTGCTCGCGTCAAGACCGAGCGCGATCGCGGCGAGCGTGGGTCCGACGCCGTCGTGCAGCTCGTGCAGGATCCGTCTGCGCTCCTGCTCGCGGGCCCGGACCAGCCGGTCGCGGCTGCGGCGCAGGTCCATGGTCAGCCGGGCGGTGTAGACGGCGGTCCCCGCGTGCCGGGCGACGTCGGCCAGCGCGAGCCGGTCGCGGGCGCGCAGGACCGCGCGGCCGCCTACGACCAGGGTGCCGACGCGCTCGCCCTGGAAGGTCAGCGGCAGCTCGTGCCGGTCGCCGGACGGGGTCCCGGTGCTCGCGGCGACCTCGGGGCCGCCCTTGGCCTGGATCTCGATGGCGACGAACGGCAGGCGCAGCGCGTTGGCCACGGTCTCGACGATCCCCGGCAGCATCGCCCCCGGCTCGTGGGTGTTCTCCAGCCGCGACGCCAGCCGCGACACGACCCGGTACGGGTCGTCGGCGTAGCCGAACAGCCGCCGGTTGACCAGGCCCTGCAGCCACCCGCGCAGCGGCTGGACCAGCACCGCGACCGCCGCGGCCGCCACCGCCTGCTGCCAGATCTGGTCCATCGGCGGGAACAGCAGCGACAAGCAGGTCACCACCGCGATGTAGGCGCCGACCACGCCCGCGCTCAACGCCCCGTAGACCAGCGACCGGCTCAGCACGACCTCGATGTCGAGCGCCCGGTGCCGCAGCACGGCCAGCCCGACCGCGATCGGGACCGGCAGGAACACCAGGGCGTGGAACCGGTCGGGCAGCAGCGGCGCCCCCGCCACCATCGTCGGCACCGCCCACACGACGAGGTAGGCGGCAGCGCCCGCGATCAGCGTGGTGGCCAGCCAGCGCAGCCTGCGTCGGGCGGCACCTTCGGCGAGGCGGCGGTACTGGCCGACGATGACGAAAAGGATCAATGCGGGGATGGCGAACATGGCGGGCAGCGCGGGGGAGCCGAGGACGGCGAGCCGCTCTAGAGGCGCCTCGGTGACCAGAAGGGTCACCCCGGCGGTGGCGGCGTAAAGCAGCGGTCCGGCCAGGTACCCCAGCGCCACCCACAGCCGGAACCTCTTGGCCGTGACCGACGGGAACGCCAGGGTGAAGTGCAGCATCGACGACCAGAGCAGCATGAACGCCGCCTCGCCGACGAACCACCGCCAGAACTGCTCACCCGCCACCATGTCCACCGGCTGCACCGGGAAGAACGTCGCCCCCGCCGTGGCGACCACCGCCAGACCCGACGCCACCAGCGCGGCCCGCGCGGCGGGCTCACCCGGCCGGGCCAGGAAGATCAGTACGGAGGTCGCGCCGAGCACGCCGATGACCAGGACGGTCGGCCAGCCGTCGAGCAGGTCGCGGAACACGGGGTAGGCGCGGACGACGACTTCGACGTCGACGACCTCGCCGCCGCGCACGACCTGGTAGGTCAGCCGGTCGCCCGCCATGACCTCTGGCCCGCCGGGCACCCGATGTCCGGACAGCAGAACATGGTCGACGGCAAGGATCTCGTCGCCGACGCGCAGTGGACCGGTCCGCGCGCCGGTCACCTCGACCGCGCCGGACCCGGTGGCCACGATGGCCGAGTCGCCCGCGTTGACCGTCGCCCCGTCGCTGGGGGCGAGCGCACGGGACAGCAGGCACCACCCGGCCACCCCGAGGAGTGCGAACGTGAGCACTAGGTACGACGCGGTCACCCGCCCCGCGCCCACCAAGCCACCGGCCACCACTGGATCATCCCGCAGCGGTAGCCCCAAACCCAGACGTGTCCCCTGGTCGCTCCTACCCTGGTCACCTGTCCGGGGGAAGAGGCACTCATATTGGCTGCGGAACGTGTCGCGGCAGCCTGCGGAGTCCATTCGACACACTGTCGTGGGGGCATGACGAACCGTGCCCCCGGCGGCGAGCGCCACTGAACACAACGCGCGACCGGGCAGATCGGTACGGCGCCATCGGGCAGCCGATCCCGCCCTTCCGGCCGGCTGCGGACCGGTCGTCCCGGACCGGTTCGGCGAGTCAACTGGACCCATGGCCGATGCGGTGGTGACGGGCGCGGCGATCATCCGGCGGTACCGGCTGTTCGTCGCCCGCCGGTCCCGGCCGCAGTCCGTCGCGGGCTACTGGGAACTCCCCGGCGCCGAGGTCCCGCCCGGCGGGGACGAGCGCAGCGCCCTGCAGGATCAGTTCACCAGTGAGTTCAGCATCTCGCTGCACTGCGTCGACCGGATACTGAGCGACCGCGCCTTGACCGCCTGGCCGACCGACGACCTGGACTACGACTCGGCGGTACTGCGCGTCTGGCGTTGCCAGTTGCCAAGCGAATCGACGCTGGACCTGGACATGGGCGACCCGCGGCCCAACATGTACGTCTACGACGAGACCCGCTGGATCCCGATCAACGAGTTGGACCAGGTCAGCCCCTGGCGCGACGCCGACCGGATCACCGCGTCGGAGATAGCCGACCACTACATGGCCGACGAGCTGTGGCAGTCCGCGGACTGAACACACGCGGCCGGAGAAGTGTTAGCGAAAGCGAACGTCACTAAACGCGGATTGGTCCCTCTTCCTTATGTAGCAGGGGCCGACCCGAGCGAGGGCCGGGTCGGCCTCTGTACCAACATCGCGGAACCAGGCGATCTGCTCGCCTGAAGCGCGTTCCTCTGGCCCCCGAGAGTCCCCGCGGGTTCAGGCCGCCCGCCGCCACACGTAGTACGCGATCCCGACCGCCGCTGTCGTCATCGGCACCGCTGTGACCAGCCCGAACACGCCGTTGCCGGGGATGGCGAACGTCAGCACGGTCGTGAGCGAGAGGAGCGGCACCCAGTGCGGCACCGCGTGCGAACGCAGCAGCCCGACGGCCACCAGCACGATGCCAAGCACGCCCAGCAAAGCGCCGGGGATCATCACGCCGAACAGGTGACCTCCGTCGAGATTCGCCCGGTCGATCACGGCCGCGCCGGTCGACGGGTCGAGCGCCGGGTCGGTGGGGAAGAAGTACGCCGTGGCCCAGCCCGCTACGCAGGCTCCCTGCATGGCCGCGCCCAGTCACATCATGGCGCCGCCGGTGGTGGCCCAGCCCGCGCCGCGACCGCGGACCAGCAGCATCGAGCACAGCGCCTGCGCGGGTATGCCTACCAACTGGAGCGTGGTCAGGCCGACCAGCAGCGTCCACCACAGGTCGCGGACCGGCGCGATGTCGGCGTAGGTGTAGGTCTAGCCCGCGGCATCGAAGGGTGCTGGCGGTGCTCACTTATCTCGGGCAGCGCACCAGACTTTCTCTGGACTGACGCGTGCGCGTCGTGGTGGGGACGCCTGGACGGGCGGTGACTTTAAAGTACCTTGCAACTATGGTCATGGCTGTGCCCGAGATCAACTTCAGCGAGTTGTCCAACAAGCCCGCTGACTCCGTGCGCAAGCTGCACGAGTCGGCGAACCAGACCCTTCTCGTCCATCGTCGCGGGGGCGAGGAGGACCTGGTGCTCACGACTGTCAGTCGGGCGGAGGAGGTGCGGGAGGTCGTCTCGACCATCACTGCTCTCTTTGTCGCGTTGATGCAGCACCACGCCGAGGTCCGTGGTCTGGTCACCGATGTGATGCCGAAGGCGTTCCCATGGGTGCGTTTCCTGCCTCGTGAGGACATGCAGGCTTTCGTGGTCGAGTTGGTCGAGACACTCGAGGCCGCGGGCTCCTTGGGCACCCCGACGCCGGTCGTGCGACTGATCGCGGAGTGGCGGCATACCGCCGAGGTCTACGCCGACCCGCGGCTGCTCGACGTTCTGCGTCGGGATGGTGGGGACCTGGGTGAGGTCAGCGCTCCGGTGGTCGCCGACTCGTGAGCCCGAAGAGGAACGACCCCGTCGCCGCGCCGACGCTCGATGGGGAGTGGCGCATCAGGTACGGCGGCACTGAGGCGGTCAACGGGTGGAGGGAACTGGAGAACCGGGCGGCGAGCAACCTTCGTGACGCGTGGGAGACCATGCGTAACAACCCCGGGCCCGGTCCGGGCAGGCCGACCAGCCGTCATCACCAGTTGAAAGTCGGCCTCGCCACCGGTACTCACAGCGGCCGGACCTTGCCCAGATGGCAGATCGAGGTCACCGGGGGAGACAGGGTGTGGTATCTGCTCGACACTGACCCCCGCACGGTGTGGGTCGAGTACGCGGGGGCGCACCCGAAGGCGACCGACTGAGCGAGCCTCCGCCGGACCGGGCCATTCGCCCCTTGCGATTGCAACACAATCGGCCAAATGCCCGCTCGTTCCGCGTCCGCCCATCGGGATGTGCGTGCGTCTGGTGCACGGCTCGGTGCGAGCCGTCGCAGTCGGCCACATCAGCGAGGAGGCAATTGGACTGTCCTGGTCGCTGCCCCAGTCACACCAAGGGAGCGCGGCCAGTCTCAAGGCGAAGACATCCTTGTCATTGACATCGCAGGGGTCTGTCCTATCGGGACGGATAGCGGGTAAGGATCATCGACTTCCACTCACTGAGCAGCCTGCCTCGACGCTTGGCGTCGCCGCCGATCATGGCGTCCAGGGCGAGGCCGCGAACCAGGTTGATCGTCAGGAGTAGGACGGTCTCGGCATCGGCGGCTGTCTGTGGTGGTTCACCCTCGGAGGCGGCACGGAGGGCTTCGAGGGTGGCGTGGCCCAGTGCTCGGTCGACCGGCAGGAGCGTGCCACGCAGCTCGTCGTCGGTGCGGGCGGCGACCCACAGCTCCATCGCGGCGGTCGAGAGGGTGCCCGAGTAGGCCTCCCAGAGCAGGTCTATGCCCTTGATCAGGCGTTCCCGGCCTGGTGGCAGCGCCGACGCGGCGGTCACGACCTCGGCGATCAGCCGGTCGAAGAGGTGCTCCAACGCCGTGGCCATCAGCTCGGCCTTGGTGGTGAAGTGGTGCTGCTGCGCGCCGCGGGAGACCCCGGCGCGCAGGCAGATCTCCTGGACCGTCGTGCGCGCGTATCCCAGTTCGACCAGGCAGGCGATGGTCGCGTCGAGGAGGGCTTCGCGGGTCTGCTCGCGGCGTTCCTGCTGCGTGCGGTGTGTCCGCGTGGTCGGTGCGCCCACGTTGCCTCCCTGTGACGTCGACGCACTTTACGACAGTCCGCCGTGCAGGTACCTTCGCTGTGTAACTTACATGCATACCGGATTGTTTCTCTGACCCCAAGCTGGAGGGGCCGTGTCTTACCGCTCGCCGTGGATGGATGAAGACCTCGACGCCTTCAAGGACCTCGCCAAGAACTTCTGCGAGAAGGAGCTGACCCCGAACGTCGAGCGGTGGATGGAGAACCACCAGGTCGACCGCGAGCTGTGGCGCAAGGCGGGCGAGGTGGGCCTGCTGTGCCTGTCGATCCCGGAGGAGTACGGCGGCGGTGGCGGCACCTTCGCCCACGAGACCGTGCTGGTCGAGCAGCAAGCGCGGGCCGGGGACAGCGGCTGGGGTGTGCTGCTGCACAACGCCATCGTCGCCCACTACATCCTCGCCTACGGCACCGAGGAGCAGAAGCTCGCGTGGCTGCCGAAGATGGCCTCCGGCGAGTGGGTCGGCGCCATCGCGATGACCGAGCCCGGCACCGGATCCGACCTGCAGAGCGTCAAGACCAAGGCCGTCCGCGACGGTGACGAGTACGTCGTCAGCGGCGCGAAGACCTTCATCACCAACGGCGGCCAGGCCGACGTGATCATCGTGGTGGCCAAGACCGACACCGCCAAGGGCGCCGACGGCACCTCGCTGATCGTCGTGGAGGCCGACCGGCCCGGGTTCCGCCGCGGCCGCGTGCTCGACAAGATCGGCCTGAAGTCCCAGGACACCGCCGAGCTGTTCTTCGACGAGGTGCGCGTCCCCGTGACGAACCTGATCGGCACGGCCGAGGGACAGGGTTTCGTCCAGCTCATGCAGCAGCTGCCGCAGGAGCGGCTGATCATCGGCGTGACGTCGGTGATCGCGATGGAGCTGGCGCTGGAGACCACCCTGGCCTACACCAAGGACCGCCAGGCGTTCGGCAGGCCGGTCTACAACTTCCAGAACACGAAGTTCAAGCTCGCCGAGATCGCCACCGAGGCCCGCATCGGCCGGGTGTTCCTCGACGACTGCATCGCCAAGCACCTCAAGGGCGAGCTCGACATCCCGACCGTGGCGATGCTCAAGTGGTGGACCAGCGAGCGCGCGATGGTCGCCATCGACGAGTGCCTGCAGCTGCATGGCGGCTACGGCTACATGAACGAGTACCCGATCGCTCGCATGTGGACGGACCAGCGCGTGCAGAAGATCTACGGCGGCACAAACGAGATCATGAAGGAAATCATCTCCCGCACACTCTGATTCTGGCCCGCTGAAAGACATCCCAGGAGCGTAGATGTCAAGCAGCAACGTTCTCGGTGTGATGCGACCAGGCTGTGGTCTCGTCGTAGTGGGTGTCGGTTTTGAGGCATCCGTGGAGGATGCCGACGAGTCGGTTGGCGAGTTGACGCAGGGC
>DATLIA010000025.1:0-15421 GCA_035540215.1 Actinokineospora sp.
CCGCGATTCCCTGGGTGGCGGCGGAAGCCGCGTCGGCGGCTGGATCAGGTGTGCGGCGGGGGCGGCGGGACAGTGCGCGGGCCAGGCGGTGGCTGGGGCGTTCGACCAGTCGGTAGCTGATCTCCACGACGGCGAACGTGCCCACGACGGCCGCGACAAGCGCGAGTGGCAGCGGCACCTGTGGGCGCAGCGCCTCAAGGATCACGAAGGACACGAGCATGTGCAGCAGGTACAGCGAGTAGCTGCGCTCCGACAGCGCGACCCAGAACTTTCGTTGGCGCAGCTTGGGTTCGGCGAACATGCCCATCAGGAAGCAGATCACGGCGAAGGCGAGCGCCAGGTTGTAGGCGTTGTCGATGCGGCCCATGTCCATCCGGTCCGCCAAGACATACAGCGACCACGCGCCGCCGACGAATACCCAGCCCGCCCAGGTGGGGATTCGGCCGGTCGACGCCGCCCAGATCGCCTGGCCGATGATCAGGATCGGCAGGTAGGACACGGTGACCGCGACGAGGAACCAATGGGGTCCGAAGGCGCGGGCGCTCATCAGCGTGACGAAGACGAACGTCAGCTCGACGCCGATCGCCAGCCAGACTGACCTACGCAGCAACGGGATCAGCACGATGAGCATGGCGTAGAACGCCACCTCGATGATCAGCGTCCACGCCACCGGCACCAGCACGACCTGCGGGATCATCAAGTAGTTGGCCAGCGTCGCGTTCGACAGCACCGACGCGGGTGTAACCGTCTGGGCCTGGCCGGTCGACGGGACGCCGAGGTGCGCTGCCATCAGGGCCACGGTCAGCGCCACGGTGAAGGCGAGGGGCGCGTACACCCGGATCGTCCGGTTCACGGTGAACCTGGCCTGGCCCTGTCGCAGCGCGATCGGTGTGACCACGAAACCGCTGACCAGGAAGAAGAACGGCACCGCGATCTGGCCGATGCCCTGCTGCGCCATGAGCATCGGCTCGCTGGTGAGCGCCTCGACGACGTCGACGTACGGCGCGTCCTCGCCGCGTCGGCGGATCCATGGCTCGGCGAGGTGGCTGTAGAACACCAGCAGCGCGGCCAGCGCACGGCCGATGTCGATGAAGGCGATCCGGTCCTTGTCGATGGCCCGGAAGAGTAACGGCGATGCCAATCCCTCGCAGCGCGAGCGATCAGTCGGTGATTCCCACGCGCGTGGTCAGTCGCCGCGCTTGATCACGTAGGTGTAGCTCTCCCATTCCTCGCCCGCGAGCGAGTCGGCGACCATCAGCGCCACGTGCGAGCCGGTGTGGTCGACCATCGAGCGCACGAGGGTGCTGTGCAGACCGTGCATCTCGATGCCGCTGAGTGAATTCGACTCAGCGGGCGGCGCTGTGGACTCAGCCGCCGCCGGCGTCGCCGTGGGCTTGGCCACCGCCGGGGTGACGACTACCGGCACGGTCGCGGTCGGGCTGCCGAGGTCGGCCCACCAGTTGACCAGTTCCTGCACGAAGTCGAGCTGCAGCTCATAGGTCCCCGGCGTCGCGGGCGCGGTGATGATCAGGTCCAGGTCCACCGACTCGCCCGGCGCGACCGCGACCGGCAGGTCGCACCGGCCGTCGTCCTGGGCCGCCATCGTGCCGTCGATCGCCCAGTGGTTGCCGAGCTTGACCTTGCGGTGTGTCGGCCAGGTGCCCGCGCCGCGGTTCCACACGCGGGTGCGCACGACTCGCGCGGACCCGGCGGGCAGGTCGGCTGGGGAGTCGAGCACCTCGATCTCGGCAAGGCAGCTCGCCGGGTCCAGCGGCTCGGGCAGCCGCGGCTCGCTCGGGATCTGCAGCACCAGCGCGCCCCCGGGCCGCACGACCCGCAGCAGTTCCAGCAGCGCGGCCATCTGCACCGCTGGGCTGGCGTGCTGCAGCACGATCAGGCTCACCGCCGCGTCGAACGACTCGTCGTCGAAGGGCAGTCGGGTGCCGTCGTAGTGGACGAACTCGACGCGGTCGGGATACCGGGCGATCTGCCTGGCCCGCTCCACCATGGACGCGGCGATGTCGATGCCGACCACTTGGCCGGCGTGCTCGGCGATGGCGTTGCTCAGCCTGCCCGCGCCGCAGCCGAAGTCCAGCACCCGGTCGCCGAAGGCGAGCCCGGCGCGGTCGAGCAGGTCGCGGATGTCGGCGAGCGGCTGCCTGCCCGCGTCGAGGAACTCGTCGACGTCCCAGCGCCCGTGCCTGCGCTCCGGGTCGGTCAGCACGGCCCACAGCGGGTCGGACTCGCCCAGGGTCTCCCAGGTCGCCTTCAGCCGGTCGAGCGCCATTGCCGTCACTCCTGCGTGGTCGGGGTTCGGGGAAGTGTCTCAGGGAGCAGGCCGAAGCGGGCGGCGAGCACGACATCGGCGGCCGTGTGGCACAGGCGCAGTAGCAACGCCACCGACGTCGCCCCGGCCAGGCCCATGATCGGTTGGAACGCCAGGATCAGGACGGCCTCGCGGGCGCCGAGACCGGCGGGTGCGACGATCGCGACCAGGCCGACGAGCCAGCTCGCCGCGAACGCCCCGGTGCACAGCGCGAACAGGTCGGCCGACGGAACACCGAGCGGGGCGGCGAGGAGGAACGCGGCCGCGCCGTAGGCCAGCCAGGCGGGCGGCATCCAGAGCAGCGGCCGGATCACGTCGGCCCAGCCGAGTTCGCGGGCCTCGACACCGGACCGGCCCGCCAGCTTGCGCAGCCCGAAGGTGAGGACCTTGGGATGGAGCATGGCCAGTCCCAGCACCGCGCCCGCGCCCGCGATCGCCAGCTGCCCGGCGAACGAGGGGCGGGTGAAAAGCACGAGCGACCCAACCGGCACCGAGGTCACCGCGTGGATCACCAGGAAGACGCTGCCCGCGAGCAGCGCGGCCGACGCCGGGATCCCGTGTGTCCTGGCCAGCCGCATCTGGGCCAGGAACGGCCAGACCGAGCCGGGCAGGTACTTGCCGATCTGCGACGGGAAGAAGATCCGGTGGGTCACCGCTCGAGTGGTCGGAAAGCCAAGGGCGGCAAGGCAATGCCGCCAGACCTCGGCCGTGCAGAGCAGGCCGACGACCGCCAGCGCCGTCGCGGCGATGACCCGCCACCAGCCGATGGCCGCGACCGCCTGGCCGATCGGCCCCCACTGGTCGCGCAGCCCGACGACCGCGACGGCCACGGCGACGCCGACGAAGGCGATGCCGATGACGGCCTGCCAGCGCGAACCAGTCGGCTCAGCCACGGTCGATCAGGGCGGTGGTCGTCGGGTACGGCAGCGCCGGGGTCGCCCCCTTGAACAGCCGGTAGCGCAGGCCCGGCCGGTCGAGCACCGGCCGGTACCGGCCGCGGGTGATGTTGTCGAACACGATGAGCCCGCCGGGGGCGAGGTGGTCGAGCGCGCTCTCGAACGCGTCGACCCTGGCCCGGCCGTCGACCACGATCAGGTCGAACTCGCCGCCGACCTCGTCGAGAGTGGCGACGTAGGCGGTGAAGTCGTCGTCCAGGTGCCCGGTCCGGCCGGAGCGCACCGCCGACGCTGCGGTCGCGGGAACCGGTGGCACGGTGTGCAGCTCGACGCGGTCGCCCACCGGGTCCTCGGCCAGCAGGGTCCGCACGGTCGCGGCGAACTCGACATCGTGCTCGACGCTGACTACCGCGGCGGCGCGCCGGGCGAGCCAGACCGTGCTCGCGCCCGCGCCGAACTCGAACACCCTGGCCGCGGGACGCCTGGTCAGGAACGCGTCGACCTCGGTGATCGACGGGTAGCTCCACCAGGCCAGATCGAGCGCGACGAGGTCGTCGACGTCGTACACCGCGAAGAGTGTCCGCAGGTGCCGGACCGAGCGCGACCGGCTGGCCGCCATCCGGTCGAGCAGGCCGGTCGACGCCGCCGCCCGCCGTGCCGCCCGGACCCCGGCGACGTAGGTGCCGATGAACCGACTCACCGCTGCTCCCGTTCCCGGTCGGTCGACTCCGCGACCAGGTCCGTGGCCTCGGCCCGGTTCGCCGTGCGGTGTAGGACGATCTCGGCGATCAGCCCGAGCGAGATCATCTGCACGCTGAGGATGACCAGCAGAATCCCCAGGTTGAGCAGCGGCCGGGTGCCGATCGGGTCGGTTGTGAACACCCACAGCCCGGTGAGGTAGAGCAGGATCAGGAAGCCGATCGCGCCGGACAGCAGGCCGAGGCCGCCGAACAGGTGGGCCGGGCGCCTGCCGTACTTGGTGATCGTCACGACCGTCATCAGGTCGATCGCGCCACGGACATACCGCTCGAAGCCGTACTTCGACGTCCCGTGCTCGCGCGGCCGGTGGTTCACCGGCAGCTCGGCGACCCGGTAGCCGACATGGTGGGCCAGCGCCGGGATGTAGCGGTGTAACTCGCCGTAGAGCGGCACGCCGCGGTACACCTCGATCCTGGCCGCCTTGAGCCCGGAGTTGTAGTCGTTGAGCGAAAGCCCGGTGATCAGCCCGGTGACCTTGTTGAACACCTTCGACGGCAGCCGCTTGGACAGCGGGTCCTTGCGGTCGGCCTTGTGGCCGGTGACCAGGTCGGCGCCCGCGTCCAACTCGGCGAGCAGCCGCGGCACCTCGGCCGGGTCGTCCTGCAGGTCGCCGTCCATCGTGACGACGCGCGCGCCGCGAGCCTCGGCGACCGCCGCGGCCAAGGCGGCGGCCTTGCCGAAGTTGCGCCGAAGCCGGATCGCGCGGATGTGGTCGTACTCGTCGGCCAGCTCCCGCATCACCGCCCAGCTGCGGTCGGTGCTGCCGTCGTCGACGAAGAGCAGCTCGTAGCTGAGCCGGGGGTCGTCCGCGAACGCCGTGGCGACCTGCTTGGCCAGGATCGCCAAGGTCGCCTCCTCGTCCTTGACCGGCACGAGCACGCTGACATCCACCGACTCGGTCATTTCCCGCTCCCCGCCGTCGGCGCCTGTGCCGGTGTCCAGCGCTGGACACCGCTCTCATAGATCACGACCACACGGGACAACGCGTCCTCCGGGGCGATCACGGTGAAGCCGACGTCCGGTCTGATCCCGACCAGTTTCGCCGCCACGTCGGGCCGGGGCTGGCTGTGCAGGCCGCCGCCGACGATCTCGCCGGTCTCGTCCACGACCACCACGCACCGCACCGGGTCGTCCGTGGTCGACGCCCAGCCGACGACGAGCCCCGCACCCGGCTTCGGCGTGACCCGGTCGACCGACCCGGCGGGCTTGAGCGGGTTGCGCCCGTCGGCGGGCTCCAGCTCGGTCATCGCCGACAGGTCGAGGGTGGTGCCGATCTCGGGCCCGCCGCAGCCGAGGGTGAAGTCGCCGGAGAACGGGTAGTGGCCCATCGACCGCAGCCGGGGCGCCAGGTCCTTGGGCAGCGACGCGCCGAACGCGTCGCCGAGGCCCAGGCGCAGGGCCACCGCCTGCAGCGGGTGGTCGCGGTTCTCCGCCCGGATGGTCGCCACGGTCGGGGCGCCGAGGACGAATCCCAGCACGCCCGCCGCCAGCGCCGCGATGGCGATCCGGGTCGCCGCGGGGTTTGTCCGTCGGTAGAGGACGGTGCCGAGCAGGACGCCGAGCGGGACGCACACCAGCACCGACAGCGACGTGTACCGGCTGTTGAGGCCGAACTCCGTGCCGAAGTCGATCCTGGCCCGCGCGATCATCGCCGACGCCAGCACGGCGTGCAGGCCGAGTACCCACCAGAACCGCAGCTCCGGCGACCGCGCGTCGCGGTTGCCGATGAGCATCCCGTAGATGGCGAGTACGACCCCGCCCGCCAGGACCGCGGTCCCGCTGTCGGTCCCCGTCCAGAGATGGCCGATCACGGCGAGGAACGTGTAGAACACCGTGCCCAGGTCACTGGCGGGGGTGCCGCCCGGGTCGACCGCGGGTTTGAGGGTCATCCAGATGACGACGACCACGACGCCGAGCCCCAGCGGCAGCAGGCGCCGCCACCAGCGCTCGCCGCGCAGGTGGGCGAACACCGCGAGCGCGGGCCACACCGCGAACGACGTGCCGTAGCTCATGCAGGCGAGCAGGGCGACCACCCACGCAGGCCACCAGCGGCCCCTGCTCGCGAGCAGGAGCGACGCGATGACCAGCAGGTTCGCCAGCAGCCACGCCGATCCACTCATGGAGCGGACGAAGTTGTGCGCGCCGTGCAGGCTGAAGACGAGGAACGCGAACGCCACGACCATCGACGCGCGCATCAGCGGCGGCAGCGTCTTCGGCAGCGCCGCCCGCAGCAGCAGCACCGACCCGCAGGCGATCGCGACCACGATCATCCCGAGCACCCGGTTGTCCCCGTCGGCGAGTCTGGCGTCGACCCAGTACAGCAGCGACGGCAGCATCAGCGGGTGCTCGTTCTGCAGGAAGCGCAGTCCCGGGATGTTCATGGAGCCGTCGGGGTTGGTGATCCGCAGCAGGACGTACCAGTAGTCCGTGTACTGCAGGCGAGGCGCGCGGGCCACCTCGGCGATCATCGCCACGACGGGGATGATCGCCAGGAGCTCGACCAGTCCCGCCCGGGTGGTGTCGCGGTGCAGCCACCCGGCCGGACTCGGCCGTGCGGTCTCCAGTGGACGCGCGGCCACGGTCGCCGTGTCCGTCATCCGATCTGTCCAACGGTTGTCACTGTCGCCCCAGGTCAGCAGTCGGTTGTCAGCTCGCCCCCGGGTACAGCCACAGGGTGATGAAACCCGCGGGGTCGGCCTGTGCGGCCGCGAGCAGCTCATCGTCGCTCGCCGCACGGCTCGAACAGAGTACCCGCAGGTCACCGGCCTGCTCGGCGTCGCGCACAAGCTCAGGGGAGACGATGATCGGCTCGAAGCCCGCCTCCCGGTAGCCGTGCAGCACCGCCCGCGGATCGGCTCCGCCCTCGCTGATCGCCCCAGGATCGAATTCGCACACCACGTGCGGCCGGTGCTCGGCGAACAGGCCCGCCATGCCCGCTAGCGCGCGGTGGTCGTGGCCTTGCGCGTCGCTCTTGACCACATCGATGCGCTTGCCCGCCAGCGCGTCGAGTCCGTCCAGCCGGATCGCCGGGACCGGGACCTCGCCGTCCGGGCTGATCCGGTTGTCCCCGCTGTTGCCTTCGGCGGACAGGCCTAGGCGCAGGTCTTCGTCGCGATCCCACGCGGCCGCCGGTACGACGGTGAGCGCCGAGGCGACCGCGGCTGGGACGTTCGACCTGACGTTGTGCGCCAGCAGGTCGCGCACGGGCTCCCATGGCTCGACGGCCACGACGGTCCCGTCCGCGCCGACCAGGCGCAGGGCCCGGACGGTGAAGTAGCCGACGTGCGCGCCGATGTCGACGAACACGCCGCCGCGCGGCAGCAGCAGGTCGATCAGGCGCGACTCGGCCTGCTCCCAGGTGCCGTAGGTGGCCAGCCATGGCCGCACGACCGTGTCGGTCGCGGGCAGGCGCAGCATCCCGACGTCGGTCGCCACGCCCGCGCCCGCGTGGGCAGGCGCGGGGTCGAGCAGGTCGTGGTGGCGGGCCAGGCCCTCGCGGAGCGCGGGAAGCGTCACCGCGGCCTCGGCGGCGGCCCGCTCGACGTGGTTGAGCCGTCGGTCCCGCTCGCCGAGCAGGCCGATGAACTTCGCGTCCAGCTCGTCGACGCGTTGGGCGAACGCGGCGGCCTGCTCGGCCGACGCGGCGCGCTCCTGGTCGAGCTCGCGCTCCAGGTCGGCCACCCGGTCCGTGCCCGCCGCGATCAGGTTCTCCAGCCGCACGCGGTCGCGGTCGATGCCGCGCCGGTCCCGGTCGATCCTGGCCAGGTGGCCGTCGAGGCGCGCGAGTCGCTCCTCGGCGGCCCGCTGCTGCCGGGCGAGCTGGTCGACGCCGCTCTCGACGCCGTCGAGGAGGGCGCTGACCACCGTGCGCTGGTGGTGGTCGTAGTGGTCGATCAGCCGCAGCACCGCGCGGCGGACCGCGCCAGCCATCGGCAGTCGGCTCGCCGTGCCCGGGTCGGCGCGCCACTTCAGCGCCTCACGCGCTTCGCGGACCGCCAGCACCGGGGCCGGGACCTCATCGGGGCGCGACCTGGTCGTCCTGCCCTGGTACGCGGCCTCGATCCGCTCGCGGACCCATCGCGCGGCGGCGTCCATCGACCGCGATCCGAGGATGTGTTCACGGGCCGCCTGGCCGCGCGCGGCGGCGGTCGCGGGCTCGTCGACGACCTGGCGCAGCGCGGCGGCCGCCGCGCTCACGTCGGGCTCGGCCCACACCGCGCCCGGCGGATACGGGCCGTTGCCCTTGCCGACCGGGACCAGCCGGGCCGGGATCGGCCAGCCGGTGGCGGCGGTCAGGAACTCGGCCGTGCCCGAGTAGTCGGTCGACACGACGGGCAGGCCGTGGGCCATCGCCTCGGCCACCGTCAGGCCGAAGCCTTCGCTGCGGTGCAGCGACAGGTAGCAGTCAGCCGACGCGAACAGCTCGCGCACCTCATCAGCGGACAGATAGCGCTCGATGAGGGTGATCCGCGGGTCGCCCGCCACCTCGGCGCGCAGCCGCTCGCGGTCGACGGGGTGCTTCTCGCCGTTGATCGACTTGATCACCAGGCGGACGTCGTCCCGACCCGGGAAGGCCGTGGTGAACGCCGCGATGGCGGCCAGCGGGTTCTTCCGCTCGAAGACGCTGTTGTGGTCGAAGGCGAACAGGATCGTGGCCTGGTCGCCGCGCGCGCGGACCGCGGGGACGCCGTCCAGCGGGTCCCGCACGGGGACCGGGAAGACGCGGACCGGCACCGGGGAGAACTTCTCGATCGCCGCGGCGCAGAACTCGCTGATCGTCCACACCTCGTCGACGAGGCCGAACGCGTCGTGCATGGCCTGCGGGAACTCTTCCAGTTCCCACGACCACAGGCCGACGACGTGCCGGTCGCCCGCCAGGTCGGGGTGCAGGCCGAGGGTCTTGGCGGTCATGTCGGCGTTCACGCACAGGACGCTGACCGGGTAGGCCGGGTCGCCGACGCGCGCGTGCGCCGGAAGGGCGTGTCCGGTGCGGTTGGACACGGTCGAGTCCTCGACCACCGTCGCGACGGGGATGCCGCTGGCCACGACCGCGTCGTGGGCCAGTCTGCCCATCTCGCCGACGCCGAGTTCGGCGGTCAGGTAGCCGAGCACGTTGACGCCGAGGGTGTCGATGACCGCGACCGGCTCGGCGGCGGGCCGCTCGGCGATCACGTGCGGTGGGATCTCGGCCTCGCTGATGCCGGAGTGCCCGCACCAGGCGCGGAAGTCGGCGGCGTCGGCGTTCAGCGGGTCGGGGAACGCCTTCTGCAGGTCGGGGCGGTACTGCCAGATGGACAGCAGCCAGCGGTTGAGCCCGGCCCGGCGCTGCTGGGCGTCGGCGGGCTCGGTCGCCCACCGCAGGAACCTCGCCGGGTCACTGTGGAACGGGCTCGGCGGCGCGGGTTCACCGTCCCTGTCGGCGTCGACCCAGTCCTGTCGGAACGCCCGACGCAGCGACGGGGAGACCTTGGTCCCGTCGGGGAGCTTGTTCCAGCGGTAGGGCACCTCGTCGAGCGCGCGCGAGTAGCCCAGCTCGATGAGCTGGTCGCGGTACGACGCGCACAGCTCGCCCAGCAGCGGCTGCTCGGAGAGCAGGACCCGGGGCCGGTCGGCGAAGTGGGTCGACAGCAGCCACGGCTTCTCCGGCCGGAAGCCGCTGTAGTGCACGAACCGCAGGGGCGCGCCCGCCGCGGTGACCGCGCCGTCCTCGCCGCGCTCGAGCGGGCGCTGATAGACGTTCCAGTAGGCCACGTTGAAGCCCGGGTCGGAGATGACCGTGTTGGAGAACAGCGCGGGCACGTTGTCCACCCACCGCTGGTCGGTGAACAGCTGCTCGGTGACCGAGGAGATCGCGTCCTGCCGCAGCCGCTCGGCCCAGAACTCCAGGAAGGGCTCCGCTGCGGCGGACACGCCGATGAAGCCGAGGTTGAACACCCCGGAGGCCATGATGTCCGCCTCAGACGGCCGCTTGCCGTCGCGGGGCATCGGCTTGAGCACGTGCGGGGTCAGCACGATCTCGTGCGCCAGCGCGAGTTCGCCCACCTCGTCGGCGAACCGGGCGAACACCTCGATGTCCGGGTCGAGGTAGATCGCGGTGGGGCTGTCCTTGAGCAATCGACGCAGCAGCCACGGCTTGACCGCCGTGCTCAGCTCCGTCACCGAGTAGGCGAACGCCATCCGCGCGTACTCGTCCGCGGCCACATCGAGGTCGGCCGGGCCGACGATCTCGACCTCCGGCGACGCCGCGGACAGCGCTTCGAGCTCGCCGTCCTCGGCGTCGACCACGAGCACGGCGAAGCGCCCGCCCGGGTGGTGGCGCAGGTACGAGCGGGCCAGCACCCTCGCCGCGGGCAGGTAGTTGCGGGCGACGATCGTCCCGGCGGCCGGGAGAGCCTGCTCAGACATTCGCAGGCAGTTCCTCGAGCTGAGCGGCGATCATGTCGGTGAGCAGCGTGTCCACCGCGGCGGCTTCCTTGCCCTGGACCTGGACGCGGACGAGCTGGGTGCCGGAGATGTAGTGCGCGCGCCGGATCGGGCCGCTCGCCGCGGCGTCGCTGGTCGCGGCGACCACGCCGGGCTTGGTCTCGATCGCGGTCATCTTGTATTCCAGCTGCAGCGCGGCCAGTGCGTCGCGCGCGGTCTTGGCGGTGGTCTCGTCCTGCATCTGCACGACCAGGATGATCACCTGCACGTCGTCCTGCTTGGAGATGCCGATCTTGGACTTGGCCGCGCCGCCGGTCTTGTAGGCCTCGATCTCGGCCGCGGTCAGGTACTTGATCGCCTCGACGTCGGCGAACGCCTTGATCTTCGTCGTGTCGGTGATCTGGCCGGGCAGCTTCGCGACCGGGGCGCCGGGGATGCGCGGCGGCGTGGTCGTCGTGGGCGCGGCCTTGGTGGTCGTGGTCGGCTCGCCGCCGCCGCCCGCCGTGGTCGCGGCGGGACGGAAGTAGAAGTAGGCGCCCGCGCCGATGCCCAGCAGCAGGACGATGAGGCCGACGGTCAGCCAGATCTTGCCCGAGTTCGACTTGCCAGCCGACTCGAAGACCTCCGGGCCCTGCTGCACCCAGCCGCCGCCGGTCGCGCCCATGGGCGGGAACTCCGAGCCCGCCCACGGCGGACTGAGGTCCTCCTGCGGGGAGTGCCAGTCGGCGGGCGGCTGGTGGGTGAACCCCGGGGCCGACCGGGGCGCGTTGCCGTAGGCCATGGCCTGGGGCGGTACCCCGGGCACCACCTGGGTGCGCTCGGCGTCACCGCCCGGCCGCGCGGCCTGCCAGCCGCCGCGCACCACCTCGGTGCGGTCCGGCTGCCCGCCGCCGACTACCTGGGTCCGGTCGGGCTGCCCGGTGACGATCTGGGTCTTGTCCGATTCCGGGTCGTGCGCGTCGGGCGCGGGCGGGAGTGTCACCGGGCTGAAGGTGGTCGTCGCCTCGGACACGCTCGGCGGCGGGGCCGGGTTGCTCGGTGCCACGGCTGAGGACATGACGCTGTCGCGACGCACCCGGTATTCGTCGGCCGACAGCCTGCCCGCCGCGAGTTCCTCGTCCAGCCTGCGGAGTTCCTCTTGCCAGGACACCCTGACCCCCTTCGTCATAGCCAATCGCCGGACTGAGCCGCCCAAGTCCGGACGGCCACATTGTGCACGCAGCGCGTCAGCCCTCGGGCAGTGCGTTCGTGACGGTCTTCAACAACGAGTCGAATTCGGCGCGCAGCCGGGCCGGATCCTGTTTGGGGTCGGCCGAAACCGACACCAGCACGCTGACCTGCCCGGAGCGGTAGACGCTGCCGATGGTGGCGAACCGCGCGTCCGTCCGGCCGAAGGACACCGGGCGGGTGCCCGCGATATCGACGAACCCGACCTCGACGAGGTGTTTGTGCACTCCGTCCGCCACGGCGACCGCGTCAGCCTGAGACGACGTCTTGGCGGCCATGACCAGCAGCCCGACGTTGTCCGACCGGGATCCCCGGTAGACGACCTCTGTCACGCCGTGGGCCCGGTAGAGGTCGGCGTCGTGCTGGGAGAGCAGCTTCCCGGCGATCGCGCCGTCGACGGTCATCGTGGCGTTGTTGTCGTTGGGCACGCCTTGCGGTGTCGGCACCCGGTCCGCGAGTGCCACCGGGGCCGCCGTCGTCGTGGGTGCCGCTCCTGCCGCCGCTGTGTCACCCCGGAACGCCATCCACCAGATTCCGCCCCCGACCACGGCCAGGACGGCCAGCAGCACGACACCCGCCACCCACGGCTTGCGCGCGGGCCGGGCGGCGCCGAACACCTCCATCCCGTCAAGAGCGACGGGTGGCGTGTCCGGCGGTCGGGTGAAGTCGCGAGGCGGCGCGGCGGTCGTCTCCCACGGTGCCCGGGTCTGGCTGCGACCGGCGACACTGGACGCCTCGGCGAGGATCTCGTCCCGCCTGCGCCGGTGCTCGCTCGCCGACACCTCCCCGCGGGCCAGCCGCCCGTCGAGGTCGCTCAGCGCCTGCTGCCAGTCCACCGTCTCCCTCTCGCTGTCACTTCGGCCCTATCTTGCTCGACTCGCACTGGTGATCTCACCCAGACGACTGAACTTGTTACCGACAGCTTGCGGGACTCGCCTGAAGAGGCCTCAGCGGGGCAGGCGAACGTATCGTTGGTGTCATGGCGCTCTTCGGACGTAACAAAACCACGCTCGTGCACGCCGACCAGGCACTTCCCGGCAGGCCGGACCCCATTCCGGTGCCCGAGGCGCACGCGGTGTTCCCCGATCGCCGGATCAAGCCGCCGTTCCCGGCGGGGCTGCGCACCGCGGTCTTCGGCCTCGGCTGCTTCTGGGGTGCCGAGCGGCTGTTCTGGCGGACCGACGGGGTGTACTCGACGGCCGTCGGCTACGCGGGCGGGCACACGCCGAACCCGACGTATGAAGAGGTGTGCTCCGGCCGGACCGGACACACCGAGGCCGTCCTCGTCGTCTACGACCCCACCTCGATCACGTACGAGGCGCTGCTGAAGGTGTTCTGGGAAGGGCACGACCCGACGCAGGGCATGCGCCAGGGCAACGACCTCGGCACCCAGTACCGCTCAGCGGCCTACTACGCCGACGACGCGCAGAAGGCGGCCATCGAGTCGAGCGCGCGTGACTATGAGGCGGCGCTTGGCCAGGCGGGCATGGGCTCGATCACCACGGAGGTCGCCGCGGCGGGGCCGTTCTACTACGCCGAGGACTACCACCAGCAGTACCTCCACAAGGTCCCCAACGGCTACTGCGGCCTCGGCGGCACTGGTGTGACTTGTCCCGTCGGCCCGGGCAGGCCGCAGACCGACCTTGACCAATCTGTATAGATTTCTGTACAGTAAGTGTCATGGTTGCTCTCAAGCATGCGCGCGAACTGAGCGTCACAGACGCGACAAAACGCGGGGTGGCAGGCCTTGTCGCCGACGCGGAGAACGGTGCTGACCTTGTGGTGACCCGGCGTCATCAGCCGGTGGCAGTGGTCGTCGGAGTTCGCAGGCTGGCCGAGTTGGAGGATGCCGCTGCCGACCTTCGGGACTTGGCGCTGGTGCTTGCGCGTTCCGTGACGGACACCGGACGACGTACCTCACTGGATGCTGTTATCGCGGCGTTCGGTCACACCCGCGAGTCGCTCGCCGCGATCGAGGACGACGAGTAAGTAGATGTCAGAAGTCGTCTTCACCGACGCGGCCATTGATGACCTGCGTCGTTTGGCGCCAGATGCCGTGCCCAAGGTGCTCAAAAAGGTTCTGATCTTGCTGGACGACCCGGAGGCGGGCCATCCGCTCGGTGGGTCCTTGACCGGATTCCGAAAGCTGGTCGTGGGGCGAAATCACTGGCGAATCATCTATCGACCGACAGAAACCGGTTCGCTGGAGATCTGTGAGATCTGGTGTGTCGGCGCCAGATCTGATGCTGAGGTGTACGGCGAGGCATCGTCGAGAATTGTCGACGCCGCAGGGCGAAACCCCGACGTCCATCGGCTCGCCGCCGTGATCGAGCGGCTAGGACGGCTGGCAGGGGACGTGTCCGTGGTGGAGGCGCCACGTGGTGATCCGGTTCCTGATTGGCTTGCTCAGCGCCTGATCCACACCGCGGGCGTCCCCCCGGAGAAGGTTGCCGCGCTCGACCTCGAAGAGGCCGTCGACCTTTGGACCACGTTCACCAGTGAGTAGCGTCCGTAACCTGTGGAAGTGCCGTTTCTATGTGATCGCGCAGACTGCTACCACCAGCAGTACCTCCACAAGGTCCTCAACGGCTACTGCGGCTCGGCGGCACCGACGTGAGCTGCCCGGTAGGCATTACGCAGGGCGACGTCTGATCGACAGACTGTCGATATAGCATAGATGGTATGAGCTGGGGTACCGTTGAACTCGAACCGGAGGTTCGAGACTGGCTGGAGAACTTGTCCACGGCGCACTTCGCGACGACGGCGTTTTACGTCGACCTGCTCGCAGAGCAAGGTCCGTTGCTGAGTGAGCCGTACACGAGGCAACTCGACGGCAAGTTGCGTGAACCGCGGTTCCATCTCGACGGCGAAGCCGTCCGGGTGACCTACTGGATCGCGTCCGGACGGCGGATCGTGCTCTTGACCGTGTTCCGCAAGACGCGGATGCGGGAGGAGCGAGAGGTGGAGCGAGCGCGTCGGGCGTTGTCGCGATGCATCGTGCAGGCTCACACGGTGGAGGGTGATGAACATGTCCGATAAGGCAGATTGGGCAGAGCTTCGCGATCGGCGTATGGCTGAGCCCGGCGCCGTCGATGCCTACGAAGCGACACGGTTGGCCTTCGAGTTGGGCAAGGCCGTCCGGGAGCTGCGCGAGCGCCGTGGCTGGACCCAGTCACGCCTGGCCGAGGTCGCGACCATGACCCAGCCCGCGATCGCGCGGTTCGAGGCGGGCGGGACCGTGCCCACGCTTCCCGTGCTGGAGCGGCTCGCCCATGCGTTGGGCGCGGACCTGATTGTTCGGCTGGCCCCGCGTTCTTCTGCCGCGTGAGCCCGAATCCAGCCGGACTGAAGCCATCCGGAAGTGCCTGTCGTAGCGCATGATTGCGCGCATGGGTGAGAGAGCTCGGGCGCGGGTCGCCGACGCCTTGGGGACGTGGGTTGAGCCTGCGCGGGTCTACGCCGAGGGGCGGGCGCTGCGGGAGGTCACCGGGCACCGGGCGCACCGGGCCGTCGTGCTGGCCAAGGACCGGCCGTCGGTGGTCGAGTTCGTGCGCGAGTCCAACGTCGGCCGGGTGCCCGACCTGATCCCGCTGCGGATCGGGCGGATGCTGGTCTCGCCGTTCGCCTTCTTCCGGGGCAGCGCCGGGCTGATGGCCGGGGACCTGGCCGCTGGGCCGTCGACCGGGGTGCACGCGCAGCTGTGCGGGGACGCGCACGCGGCGAACTTCGGGCTCTACGGGACACCCGACGGGCAGATCGTCATGGACATCAACGACTTCGACGAGACCCT
>DATLIA010000026.1:0-123673 GCA_035540215.1 Actinokineospora sp.
GTCCTCGTCGGGGGCCGACGTCACCCGGCGCTCCAGCCAGGTCCGGGCCCGCCGCGGCAGCGGCTCACCGAGCGCCGGTTCGAGCGACTGACGCATCGTCGGCTCCCACAGCTTGTCGAGCGCGCGCGGGTCCTCCCCCGAAACCAGCCGGTGGTAGAGCTCCTCGGCCCGGTCGCGGGTGCGGTAGTACGCGGCGGCCCGCCGGTGGATCTCGGCGACGGTCGCCGCGCGCTGTGGTTCGTCGAGCAGGGTGCGCAGCATCAGCCTGCGCACGTCCTGTCGGTGGCTGACCGCGTTCGCGCCCGCGCGGTCGAACATGCCGACCTCGTAGCGCAGCTTGTCGAAGATCTCCTGGGCCCGGTCGGGATCGAGGCCGCACGGCACCGCGAGGACCTCGCGCAGCACGTCCACATCGATGCGCCGCACCGCCAGACCGGGATAGGCGACGCGCACGACCTCGGGGTCGCGGATGTGGCCGAGGATGCGGCCGTAGAGCATCCCCTGCACCTGCTCCAACGCGACGCCGGAGAGCACCTCGGCCCGGGTGACGACGTCGAACACCTCGGTTCCGGTCCGGGCCAGCGCGTTCGCGGCCAGCCGCAGCGTCAGCGGGTTGCCACCGAACTTGGCCACGATCTGCTTGCGCAGCTCGGGATCGGTGACCCCGAGTCCGGAAAGGACAGACGCGGCGGCCTCGTCGTCCAGGTCGCCCAGCAGCAGGTCGAGCGGTTCGCCGAAGCCGGTCAGCTTGGTGGGGCGACCGCGCCCGGAGACGATGAGCCGCATGTCGGGCAAGGCCACGGCCAGGCGGCCCAGGAACTGGTCGAGGTCGCGCAGCGCGCCCGGGCCCTTGGCCTCCACCTCTTCGAACGTGTCGAGGAACAACACCAGCGGCGCGGCGAAGCCCGCCGGGCCGTGCGCGTTGCGCACCCGGAGCAGCCGGTCGGACAGGACGCCGAGCAATCCGTCGAGATCCAGGTCAAGGTCGATGTCCAGGATCTCCGACGCCCGCTCGACGTCGGTGCCACTGGACACCTCCTCGATCAGGGCGAACTCGCGGGCCTCGTCGGTGGTCGCGTACAGCAGGCGCAGCTGCTCGGCGATCTGGCGCAGCAGTCCGGCCGGGTCGCGCGGGTCGTTGCGCACCCGGTCGAAGTCGAGATAGACGAACGGCGTCGCGCTGTGCTGGGCGGCCTGTTCGAGGTCGAGAAGGATCTTCCCCAGCAGGCTCGTCTTGCCGACACCGCCCGGCCCGTAGACGCACAGGGCGGTCTTGTCGGCCATGCCGCGGACGAACCAGTCGACCGTCTTCAGCTCGGCCACCCGACCTTGGAAGTGCGGGCCGACGACGAGCGCGGCGAGCGGGTCGAGCAGGTCCCGCCGGGAGAGGGTCGCGTCCAGCATGGCGCGGTCCGACGGGTCGACGATGTCGGTCTCGGCCAGCCAGCCCATGACGACCGCGTAGTCCTCCAGGTCCTGGGTCCGCAGCTGATTGGGCTCGCGGTCGGTGTGGAGAACCAGGTTCCGCAGTTTGTCCCGCTTGGTGTCGGCCGACGCCGCGTTCACGTCGAGCGCGGCGACCATGGTGTCGGTGCGCCACAGGTGGTCGATACACCGGCTGCGGACGGCGTCTTTCAAGATCCACTGGCCGTCCAGGTTCGGGTGCACGAACCCGCTCAGCGTCACGATCGCACTCGACCGCACCGGCCCCAGGGGGCGCAGCGCGCTGGGCTGGAAGGCACCCAGCACCGCCGCAGCGGTCGTCCACGGCCGGTGCGTGTCGTCGAGCGGGTCCGGGGGCACCTTCAGGCCGACCTCGTCCAGGGCCTGGCTCAGCGACGCGGCGAAGTCGGCGAACTCGTCTGGCAGGGGCATCACAGGCACCGGCTCGTCCGGCTCAAACGGCACTGTGAACGACTCGTCCCGGTAGAACGCCGCGATCTGCTCGATGTCCTCGGTGCGGTCCGGGTTGCGCCGGGCCAGTGCCCGGAACAGCGGGTCGCCGACCGCACCGGTCGCCACCATCTCCTCCGCGACCGTCCGCAGCGACTGCCTGCGCGAACTGCCCTTCTGATACGCGCGGGTCGACTGCTGCAGCTTCTCCACGACCAGGAACCGCTCCAGCTCCTGCGCGTCGGCGAACAGCACCGACAGCAGTTCCGCGAACCGCTCGCCGCCGTCGTTCATGCCATCGCCCGCAGCTGGTCGCGGGCAACGAGGCAGTGGTCGGCGATGGTCTCCAGCCGCATCGCGGCGGGCGGGAGGAGCTGGGTGACCTTGTCCATGACCATTCTCGCGCTCAGCTGGTAGAGACCCTCCTGCTTGCCCGGCACGACCGCGGCCAGCCAGTCCGCGATCTCCGCCTCGCCGATGTCCGGCAGGACGAACCGGGCGTCGACCTCAGGTTTGTGCGGCAGCTCCACGGCCGAGAAGTCCGCCACGATGGTGATCTTGAGCTTGGCCGCGCGCAGCGGGTCGGCGCGCACCTGCCCCATCAGCTCGTCCAGGAAGGTCCAGACGCCCTCGTCGAGGTTGGAGCGGACCACGTCGGCGACGAGCCAGACCGGCCGCGGGCTCAGTGCCGCGCTGCGAGCCAGTTCGACCGCGAAGTCCTGCGCGCGCCGGTCCGGTGTCCCGCCGACGGGGACGGTCGGCTCGCCCGGCAGCCCGAGTGCCCGCCAGACCTTGCGGGCCAGGAACGGCACGACCTCGTTGGTGTCCTTGCGTTGCAGCGACACTACAAGGGGAAGGAACGGTCCGTACTTGGGCGCGCAGTGCTCTATGTAGTGGCACATCGTGGTTCGCCCGTGGCCGACCGGCGCTTCGATGGTGATCGCGGGGAAGCCGCCGCCCTCCGCCATCTCACGCACAGCGGTCCGCAGGCGGTCGCGGTCGGCGAAGGGCTTCTCCGACAGCGGCGGCATCCACGCGGGATCCTCCTCGCGTGCGTCCCACTCGACCTCGCCGCGACGGACTCGCTGGAGGAGCTGGTGGATCTCGGCCAGCGCGGCCCCCGGGTCGACGGTGACCAGGACGTGGGCGAATGGCTCCATGCTGGGCCTGCTCAGCGTCTGCACCAGCATCCAGTCGGCGAAACCGAAGTCGTTGGGCTGAGTAGGCACCACCCGGACCAGGTCGTGACCGAACAGCGCCACGGCGGCCGAGCCCCGGTTGCCGCCGAGGAAGTCCACGACCATGACCGCCAACTGCAGGCGCTGCTCTTCTGTCAGAAGCATCCGGCCCCTCTCCGTTCAGACCGCGACCATCCCGTTGAGCAGCTCCACGACCCGAGCCTCGTACGGAGACCGCTCGATGCCCGCCTCGTTGCCCATCTTGTCCAGCGCCGCGCCCGCCCGGGTGAGGATGTCGGCCATGCCCTCCTCGGTGTGCGGGTAGATCAGCTGCAGGCCCCGCTTGTCGCCGTCGGACAGGTTCTCGCCGTCGCCGGTCGGCCCGCACGGGCTCGGGGCGGACTTGTAGAAGAAGGCCTGGAATTGGTAGAGCATCACCGAATCGGTGTCGAACGGGCCCGCGATGACGTCCGGCGACTCGACGGTGCGGAGGTTGTGGTCGACCTTGCCGCGCGACCACCGGTTCGGCGGCCCGGCCAGGTAGGTGTAGATGCCCGGGTTGCGGCCCGCCGAGTCGGGGATGAACGTGCCGCGCGCGTCCTTGGTCGGCACGTAGCCAGGGTCGTCCTCCCAGCGAAACTCGTCCTCGCACGGCCCGCGCATGTTCTGGTGGGCGTGGTGGAAGGCCAGCGCGTGCATGAACTCGTGCCGCGCGGTGCCCTCCCAGCGGGCGGGCCGCTGGGTGACGAACCCGCCGAGGTTGAGGCTGCGCTGGCCCGGCCCGCCGCCGATGCCGTTGGCCGGGTCGCTGATATCCGGATCGTTGCTGTCGGTGCCGACGAGCGACCAGAAGCCGCCCTTGTCGAAGCTGACCTGGATCTCGGCGACCCGCTCGGTGTCGGTGGTCTTCCAGCGCCGGAACCCGGCCGCGGTCTTCCCGAAGTCCAGTTCGAGGTTGCAGGCGTCGGTGATCTGCTTGGTGGCGTCCACGATGTCCTGGTGCAGGGCGGTGTCGCCGTCGAGGAAGGCGACCCGCACCGCCGAACCCGGCTTCCACCTGGCCAGGTCGGAGATCAGGAACTCCAGACCCTCACCCTGCTCGGCGACCCGTTTGCGCCAGGCGTCGCGAACCTCCATGGCCGCGACCAGCGCGTCCGGCAGCGCCTCCAGCATCGGTTCAACACCGTTGTCCTGACCGTCCACAGCCGCCTCCGAAGTCTCTGCCCCAGAACGCTTCGTATTAGTACGTGTCGCTGCGACCAGGCGCCCGGTTAGCTCCATCAATGACGCCGAACGGGTGAATCGCCAGTGGGTAGCCGTTGGTTACTCTCCGATCATGACAGTTTGGGACGGCGACGACTACCAGCGCAAATTCGACGAACTCGCCGCCGCGGGCACCGACGTGCACGGCGAGGCGACGTTCGTCCGCGCGTACTCCCCGTCGACCGTGCTCGACGCGGGCTGCGGGACCGGCCGGGTGGCCATCGAACTCGCCCGCCATGGGATCGATGTGGTCGGCGCCGACGTCGACGAGTCGATGCTGTCGGCGGCGCGCGACCGGGCCCCGGAGATCGAGTGGGTCCAGGCCGACCTGACCGAGCTTCAGCTGGGCCGGGTGTTCGACGTCGTGGTCATGGCGGGCAACGTCCCACTGTTCACCGCGCCCGGCAGCGAGGCCGAGCTGGTCGCGGGCGTGGCCAGGCACGTGGCGCCCGGCGGCCTGCTCATCGCCGGGTTCAGCGTCGACCGCGGCTACACCGCGGCCGACTACGACGAGCACGCGTCAGCTGCCGGTCTGCGCCTGGTCGAGCGCTACGCGACCTGGGACCGCGAGCCGTTCGCCGACGGCGACTACGCCGTCTCGGTCCACACTATTTGACGCCACCCGCGGTAAGCCCGGCGACGATCCGCCGCTGGAACAGCAGCACCAGGATCACCAGCGGGATCGTCACGATCACGCCCGCGGCCATCTGCGTGCCGAAGGGCGCGTCGAACTGGGTCGTGCCGGTGAACTGGCTGGTGATGACCGGCGCGGTCTTCAGCTCCTTCTTGTTGACCACCGACAGCGCGATGATGAACTCGTTCCACGATGCGATGAACGTGATGATCGCCGTGGTGAACACGCCGGGCGCGGCCAGCGGCAGGATGACCTTCCGGAACGCCTGGGCGGGCGTGCAGCCGTCGATCTGGGCGGCTTCCTCCAGCTCGATCGGCATCTGCCGGAAGAACGCCGTCAGGTTCCAGACCGCCAGCGGCAGCGCGAAGCTCATGCTGGGCACGATCATCGCCTGATAGCTGTTGATCCACCCGATGCCGCTGAACAGCTCCAGCAGCGGGATCAGCAGCGAGATCCCGGGGAACATGCTCGTCGTGATGATCACGGCGAGGACCAGGTTCTTGAACTTGAAGTCCAGGCGCGCCAACGCATACGCCGTCAGTGTGCCGATCAGCAGCACGAGGACGGTGGTGACACCGGCGACCAGGAAGCTGTTCCCGAGCGCCCGCAGGAAGCCGTTGCCCGCCGAGAACGCGGCGACATACGAGTCGCCCGACGGCGGCGACGGGACCGCGGACGAGTCGAAGATGTCGTTGGTGCGCCGCAGACTGGACACGAGCATCCAGTAGAACGGCGCAAGGCAGTAGATGACGATGGCGGCGATACCGAGGTAGGGCGCCCAGGCCCAGCGGCTGCGCTGGGGCTTGGCCGGTGCCGGGCGGTCGGCTTTCACCGGTGCGGTCGCGGCGGTCATCGGTTCCTCCCCGTGCGCGCGCCGACCACGTCGGCGCCGAGCAGCTTGACGAACACGAAGGCGACGGCGGCGACGTAAACGAACAGGAACACCGCGTACGCCGAGGCCGGGCCGTACTTGGTGAACTTCACCGCCTCCTCGAAGGCAAGGATGGTGACCGTGTCGGTCGAGTTCTTCCCTGGCCCGATCAACGTGTACGGCAGGTCGAACATGCGCAAGGTGTCGAGGATGCGGAACAGCACCGCGACCATCAGCGTCGGCTTGACCAGCGGCAGCGTGATCGACCAGAACGTCCGCCACGGCGAGGCGCCGTCGAGCTTGGCCGCCTCGTAGACCTCGTTCGAGATGACTTGCAGGCCCGCCAACACAAGCAGGCCGATGAACGGCGCGGTCTTCCACGTGTCGGCGATGACGACCGCGAGCCACGCCTGCGGGCCGTCGGTGGTCCACAGGACCGGGTCGCCGGGCAGCAGGTCGTTGGCCACGCCGTCGGCCTGGAAGATCCAGCGCCACAGGATGCCCGCGATCGCCGTCGGCACCGCCCACGGCACGAGGATCGACGCGCGGACGAGCGCGCGGCCCTTGAACGCCTTGTGCATGACCAGCGCCATCAGGACGCCGAGGATCACCTCAAGGGTGACCGCGGCGAGGGTGAAGCTGGTCGTGTTCCAGAGAGCGTTGAGGAATCTGGCGCCGGTGTCGCCGCGGAACATGTCGGCGAAGTTGTCGATGCCGACGAACTTGTCGCCGGACTCCAGCAGGCCGGTCTCCGGGTCGATGCCCTCGTTGCGCTGGTAGAACGCCAGCCGGACCGCGGCGACGATCGGATAGGCCACGACCAGGCCGAGTACGAGCAGCGTCGGCGAGACCAGCAGCCCCGCCAGCTTCCCTGTGCCCTCTTTCCGACTGGTACGCGCCGGTTTCACCCGATCGGGCTTCTCCGGCGCCCCAACGACGGTGGACATGGCTCCTCCAAACGCCAGTACCTCAGAACAGTGCGCAAGGGGACCGGGACGGCAGCCGACCACGGTGCCCGGCGATCCGCAGCTGAACCGCGAACGGTTCCCAACTCAGAATTCCGGGGAGGCGGGGCAGTAGTGCGGGGGGCCAAGCCCTGCAACTTGGCCCCCCGCTTTGCCCGCCTACTTGGTCAGTTGCTCCAGCTTGGTCTGCAGCGACGCCAACGCGTCGGCGCTGCTGGTCTGGCCGCTCATCGCCGAGTACGCCGCTTCCTGGATGGCGGAGGAGACCTCCTGGTACTTGACCACCGCGGGACGCTTCTTGGCCTTCTCGATCGACTTCTTCAGCTCGGTCAGGTACGGGAACTTCTGCACCAGGTCGGCCTCGTCGTACAGCGCGGCCCACGTCGGCGCCTGGCTGGTCTTCTCGAGGTTCGCGCGCTGCTGCTTCTCGTCCACCATGTACTTGATGAACTCGACCGCGGTCTTCTTGTTCTTCGCGAACGAGCTGACCGCGAAGTTGTGCCCGCCAAGGGTCGACGAACCAGGACCGTCCATACCGGGCAGTGGCGCGACGGCGAACTTGCCCGCGACCTGCGACGAACCGTCGGTCGCGTTGGCCTTGGCGTACTGGTACGGCCACTGGCGGTGGAACACCAGCTCACCGGCCTGGAACGCGCGGCGGCCCTCTTCCTCCTTGAAGGTGCGCGCCTTGGCCGCGATGCGGCCGTCCTTGACGCCGTTGACGAGGAAGTCCAGGCCCGCCTTGGCCTTGTCGGTGTTGACGTTGGCCTTGCCGTCGTCGCCGACGACGTCACCGCCCGCGGAGTTGACCGCCTCGCTGAAGTTGACCGTCAGGCCCTCGTACTTCTCGAACTGCCCCGCGTAGCAGGACACGCCCGGGTTGGCCGCGACCACCTTGTCGCAGGCCGCGTACATCTCGGCCCACGTCGTCGGCGGCTTCGCGCCGACCGCGTCCAGCAAGTCCTTGCGGTAGTACAGCAGGCCGCCGTCGCTGGTGGTCGGCACGGCGTAGAGCTTCTTGAAGTACTTGCCCGTCTCCACAGTGGCGGGCAGCAGCTTGTCGAGCGGGAAGTCCTTCTCCGGCAGCTCGACGATCCACTGGTTCGCCGCGAACTCCGCGGTCCAGATGACGTCGAGGTTGAGCACCGTGTACGCGTCGGACTTCGTCGTCGCGTTCTGCACCATCTGCTGGCGCTGCGCGTCGGCGTCCTCCGGCAGCTCGATGACGGTGACCTTCTCGTTCGGGTGAGCGGAGTTCCACCCGTCGACCTGGTTCTGCAGGTTGCCTGACGTGTCCTTGCCAGTCACCAGCGTGATGGCGCCGGTCCCCTCCAGCCCACCGGTGGCCCCACCGCCGGAGCCGCCCGAGTCCTCAGTTCCACACGCGCTCAGGACCAGCACAAACGCGGCGGCCAGAGCGGCATTTCCTCGCGACAACACGACACCCTCCATTGGATCGTCAGACGCTCCCCGCACGCTCGGCACAGCGCGCGGCTTGTGGTGTGACAGGGACTGTTCTCGCAAGTCGCCGGTAAGGGAATGATCAACCAATCGTCGTTACCGTTTCGAAACCGTGTCCGCCGTGTGTCCAACTGAGCCGATCTGACAACCCCCTATGTCGCGCTGCCTAGACCACCAACAACCCCCCTATGGGCGCGGGCGAGTGTCCAAGTGCCGCCACGAATGCGATTTCGCCGCCAGATGCCGACCCGATGACCGGTCCCGCTCGACATACGGGCGTCGCACTGGTGCACATGCCGCCGATGGGGCATCCTGGGACGCTCAGGGCCCGCTGCGCGCTGTACGGAGGACAAGACGATGGCCAAGGTCGACTTCGATTCCGCGTCCCGGGTGTACCCGGGATCGCCGCCCGTCCGCGCGGTCGACCAACTCGACCTGTCCATTGAGGACGGAGAGTTCCTCGTGCTCGTCGGGCCGTCCGGCTCCGGCAAGTCGACAGCGCTGCGCATGCTCGCCGGTCTTGAGGACGTCAACGAGGGCGCCATCCACATCGGCGACCGCGACGTCACCCACATGCCGCCCAAGGCGCGCGACATCGCGATGGTGTTCCAGTCCTACGCGCTGTACCCGCACATGACCGTCGCGCAGAACATGGGCTTCGCGCTCAAGCTCCAGGGCCTGTCGAAATCCGCCATCGCCGAGAAAGTGGCCGAAGCGGCCAAGCTGCTCGACCTGGAGAAATACCTGGAGCGCAAGCCCAAGGCGCTCTCCGGCGGCCAGCGCCAACGCGTCGCCATGGGGCGAGCCATCGTGCGTGACCCCGCCGTCTTCCTCATGGACGAACCGCTGTCCAACCTCGACGCGAAACTGCGCGTCGAGACCCGCGCCAACATCGCCGCCCTGCAGCGCAGGCTCGGTACGACGACGATCTACGTCACCCACGACCAGGTCGAGGCCATGACCATGGGCCACCGCGTCGCCGTACTCAAGGACGGCCTGCTCCAGCAGTGCGACACCCCACGCGCCCTGTACGACAAGCCCGCCAACGCCTTCGTCGCCGGGTTCATCGGCAGCCCGGCTATGAACCTGCTGACCGTCCCGGTCGGCAACGGCACGTTCCGACTCGGCGACTTCGACGTCCCACTCCCCCGCTCGGTCGACGCCGCCACGGTCACCGCGGGCATCCGGCCAGAGTCGCTGGCCATCGCCCCGGCAGGCACCGAGGGTGTCACCCTGGTGGTCGAACTCGTCGAGGAACTCGGCGCCGACGCCCTGGTCCACGCCTCCATCCAGGCCGCCCCCGACGCCCCACGCGTCGTCATGCGGGTCGACGGCCGCACGCCCCCGGCACTGGCCGACACGATCAAAGCGACCCTGCGCCACCCGGAGGAGATCCACTTCTTCGACGCCGAGTCCGGCGAGCGCCTCGACTGATCCGTCCGATTAGGACGGCCGCCTACGACACCTTGGTGAACCAGATGGCCAGGATTCCGCTGAAGAGCGCGAGCCCGGTCACCAGCGGCGCGCCGGGGGCCGCCACGACCGTGGCCACGATCGCGATGGCGCCCAGCGCCGCGCCTGCGGCGGCCCCGGCCACCAGCGGCTTGCGCCACCCGGGGCGGACTCTGTGGCCATGGCCGGTCGCCAGTGCCCACAGCAAGAAGCCGATGGCGATCAGGACTAGTCTGCCAAGTCCGCCTGCCGAACTCGCGACAAAGCAGGCGATGGCCGCCGCGACGAAGGTAACGAACGCGGCGGTCGCGACCCGGGTGGGTCCGTTCACCAGCAGGCGGTCGCGGCTGAGCAGCAGGACACAGTTCATCACCGGTTCGATCGCCCAGCTCAGCACGACAAGCCCGAGCACGACACCGAGCACGACCTTGGCCCAAGTCTGACCGAGGTAAGGCCGGAGCACCTGAGCCATCACGAACGGCGCGACCGATACGGCGACGCGCACGCCCGTTGGCCGGGTGCCGAGCCAGAGCTGGAAGCGGAGCAGGGTGCCATAGACCGGGTTGCGGGTCTTGAGCGCGATCGTCAGACCCTCGCGCGCGCCGGCGTCAGTGGGGTCCAGACGCACCGCGGTGCGCTGGGCCTGGACCGCGGCCTTGCCGCCGCCACGGCGCAAAGCGAGGACGCCCTTGATCTGGTGGGCGTCGGCGTTCTCCGGGTCCAACCGCAACGCCTCTTCCACCGCGGCGTCCGCATCGGCGAGTCTGCCCAGGTCACAGAGCACGGCGGCGACGAGCGCGGCGGTCGCCGAACTCTCCGACGCGAGCTCCCGAGCCCGCTCGGCGACGACGAGGGCGTCGGCCGGCCGCTCGTCGGCCAGCAGGACATACCCGAGCTGCAGGTGCAGACCGGCGAACTCCGGGGCGATAGCGAGGCCGCGCCGGATCGTGGCGAGCGCGTCCGGTCGCAGCCCCAGCGCGTTGTACGCCCCGGCGAGCACGCTGTGGGCGAGCAGGTTCTCCGGGTCGGCGGCCAGCGCGGCGCGGCAGGCGTCGCGGGCATCGGCGTACTTCTCCTGGCGCAGCAGCGCGTGCCCGAGCATGGCCCGCAGCGCGGGGTCGTCGGGCCGCTCGGCGAGCGCCGTGCGGAACTGGGCCTCGGCCTCCCCCTCCCGACCCAGATCCAGCAGAGCCCGACCGCGCTGTGTCGCGGCGTCGGCGATGTCTTCCATTCCACACCCCAGTGGCAGATCGCGAGCTTCGTCGTGCGACACCGTAGACGCTGGTCAGCCGTCGAGGGTCAGGTACCGTGCGTGCCGTGACGCATGACCCCGTGATCGAGGCCCTGCTCGGCTCGTTGGCCGCCGATCCCGGCAACCATCCCGTGCGGGTCCACGTGGCCAAGCTGCTCCTCGACGGCGGTCGGGCGACCGAGGCACTGGCCCAGGCCGCGACCGTGCTCGCCGCCGAACCGGACAACGTCGCCGCCCTGCGCGTCGCGGCCACCGCGGCCGGGGTGGTGGGCGACGAGGGGAAGGCAGCGTCCTATTCCCGGCTCGTGGCCGCACTCGACCCGACCCCCGCGGTGCCGGTGGTGGTCCCGGACACCGCCGACGAGATCCTCAGTCAATGGACCGCGAACGAGCCCGTGGTCGAACCCGAGCTCGGCTCGATCGGCGCGGCGGGCATCACGCTGGCCGACGTCGGCGGGCTCGCCGAGGTGAAGAAGCGGCTTGAGCTGTCGTTCCTCACACCGCTGCGCAACCCGGAGCTGCGGCTGCGGTTCGGCAAGTCGCTGCGCGGCGGGTTGCTGCTGTGGGGTCCGCCCGGCTGCGGCAAGACGCTCATCGCGCGCGCACTCGCCGGTGAGCTGGGGGCGAGCTTCTACGAGATCGGCCTCAGCGACGTGCTGGACATGTGGATCGGCAGCAGCGAGCGCAACCTCAGCGCGATCTTCGACACCGCCCGACGCAACAAGCCGTGTGTGCTGTTCTTCGACGAGATCGACGCCTTGGGCCAGAAGCGCTCCCAGCTGCGCGGCGGCGGGTCGGCCATGCGCGGGGTGGTGAACCAGATCCTGTCCGAGCTCGATGGCGCGAGCACGGACAACGACGGCGTGTTCGTCCTGGCCGCCAGCAACCACCCGTGGGACATCGATTCCGCCCTGCTGCGCCCGGGAAGGTTCGACCGGACCGTGCTGGTCCTGCCCCCGGACGCTGCGGCCCGCGAGGCGATCCTGCGGTTCCACCTGCGGGGCCGCCCCACCGACCGGCTCGACCTTGCCGCGATCGCCAAGCTCACCGACGGCCGGTCCGGCGCCGATCTCGCGCTGGTCTGCGAGCAGGCGACCGAGGTCGCGATGGACAGTTCACTGGCGTCCGGGAAGATCGAGCCGATCACCCAGCGCCACCTCCAGGAGGCCGCGCGCATCGTCCGCCCGAGCATCGGCGAATGGCTGGAGACCGCGCGCAACTACGCCATGTACGGCAACGAGACAGGCGCTTACGACGAACTGGCCGCCTACCTGAAGAAGCGCCGCCGCTGAGTGCGCAGCGGCGGCGATCCGAAGGCCGGTCAGGCCTTCCTGATGGTGTACCTGACGTTACTGACGCACCCGTTGTTCTGATACGAGTTCTGGATGACCCATCCCGCCGGGATGGGGGACTCGGAACACACGACCAAGTTGGACTGCGTGGTCACGCTGGTGATGGTGTACCTGACGTTGGTCACGCACCCGTTGTTGAAGTACGAGTTCACGATGACCCATCCCGCCGGGACGGTGGAGTTGGAGCACACGACCAGACTCGACTCCGTGGTCACCCTGGCGATGGTGTACCTGATGTTGGACACGCACCCGTTGTTGAAGTACGAGTTCAGGGTGACCCATCCTGCCGGGATGGGGGACTCGGAACACACGACCAAGTTGGACTGCGTGGTCACGCTGGTGATGGTGTATCTGATGTTGGTCACGCACCCGTTGTCCCGGTACGAGTTCACGATGACCCAACCCGCCGGGACTGGGGAGTTGGAGCACACGAGCGTGCTGGTCGCGGAGGCTTCCACCGGTCCGGCGACGAGCATCGCGGCGGCGAGGAACATGGTGGCCGCGGTCGACAGCCATCGGGTCAACTTCACGAAGGGTCCTTTCACAAGCGAAGGAGGAACGAGCCTCCCGGCAGGGTGTCAACCCGAGTCTAGATCGATAAAGTGCCGTGGCGGAGTCACGCAAGGTGTCCGGACACCGAAGATCAAGTTACGGCCGTTACCGGCTCGCCCACGACCCCTAAACCCGATCGGACTCGCTCACCTAGGGTGGCGGCATGGATTTCGCCGCTGAGCTGACTGAGCAGAACCGTCTCCTGGCCGAGTTGGCCCGAGCCGCCGACCCGGCGACCGAGGTGCCGACCTGCCCGGGGTGGACGCTTCGCAACCTCGTAACCCACGTCGGCCGCGGTACGCGCTGGGCCGCGCAGATCAGCCGGGAGCGGCACCAGACCGTGCTCGACCCGAAGACCGTGACCAACGGCAAGGCTCCCGAGGACTGGGCTGAGGCGGTCGACTGGCTGGTCGAGTCGGTCGAGGTGCTGATCGACGGCGTGAAGGCCACTGGCGAGGACGCGGTCTGGACGTTCACCGGCCCCCAGCCCGGCACGTGGTGGCTGCGGCGCAGGCTGCACGAACTCGTCGTCCACCGCGCCGACGCGGTTCTGGCGCTCGGCGGGAAGTTCGAGGTCGACCCGGCGGTGGCCGCCGACTCGATCACCGAATGGCTGGAGCTGGTCGCCCTGCGCGGCACCGGGGTCCTGCCCGAGGGCGCCTCGCTGCACCTGCACACCACCGATGGCGACGGCGAGTGGCTGATCACCGCCGTCGGCGACAAGATCACCTGGGAGCGGGCGCACGGCAAGGCGACCGCCGCCCTCCGCGGGTCGACGGCCGACGTGCTGCTCACCCTGCTCCGCCGCGTCCCGCTCGACGACCGGGTCGAGGTCCACGGCGACGCGACCGTGGTCAAGCACTGGCTGGAGAACACGCCTTTCTAGTCATGAGCCCCAGGTCGGTCGGAGCGGCATCCCACTGCCGCCCCGACTGTCC
This sequence comes from Actinokineospora sp., assembly GCA_035540215.1. GTDB lineage: Bacteria > Actinomycetota > Actinomycetes > Mycobacteriales > Pseudonocardiaceae > Actinokineospora. Next base: position 13,812 of record DATLIA010000026.1, read on the forward strand.
ACTTTGACTCCGAGCAGCTGGTGCAGCTCCAGTTCGTGGCGGTCGAACGCGAGCTGGGACGCGGCCATGTAGAGCGCCCACACGCGGGCGCGGCCGAGGCCTGCGTCGCGGACGGCCTCGGCCCAGTGGGTGTCGAGGTTGGCGCACCACGCGGCGAGGGTGCGGGCGTAGTGTTCGCGCAGGTTCTCGTCGTGGCGGACCTCGAAACCGTTGTCCTGCATGGCCGACGCGATCTCGCCGACGCCTTCGAGTTCGCCGTCGGGGAAGACGTACCGGTCGAAGAACGGGCCGATCCGGTGCTGCTCGGTGGTCGTCGTGCGCGTGATGCTGTGGTTGAGCAGACGGCCATGGGGACGGAGTTTCCCGGCCAGGAAACGGAAGTAGGCGGGTAGGTTCGCCGCGCCGATGTGTTCGGTGAGGCCGATGGACGAGACGGCGTCGAAGTCGGACTCGGTGACGTCGCGGTAGTCCTGATGGCGGACCTCGACGCGGTCGGTGAGACCTTGCGCCGCGATCTCCTTCTGCACCCAGAGCGCCTGCTCGCGGGACAGCGTCACACCAAGAACCTCTACGCCGTAGTGCTTGGCGGCGTGGATGGCCATGGAACCCCAGCCGCAGCCGACGTCCAGCAGACGCTGGCCTGGCTCAAGGGCGAGCTTGCGGCAGACCAGGTCGAACTTGGTCCACTGCGCGGTTTCCAGGCTGGCTTCGTCGGTCGGGTAGCACGCGCAGGTGTAGGCCATGGATGGGCCGAGGACCATCTCGTAGAACCGGTTCGACACGTCGTAGTGGGTCGAGATGGCGACGCTGTCGCGCTGCTTGGAATGCCGGAGGCCGATCAGGGTCCGACGCGCCCGCCCGGGCAGTTCCTCGGGTGGCGGCGGTATCCGGCGCAGGTGGTCGCGCGCGAGTTCGCGCAGCGGTTGCAGCGCGTCCCGCCAGCGCAGGTCGTCGATGATCGGCACGAGGGCGTCGAGCGTGGCGTAGAGACCACCGGTGATCTTGAGGTGGCCGGTGACGTAGGCCCGCGCGAGCCCGAGCTCACCTGGCGCGGACAACAGGTAGCTGACGGCTTCCGGCGAGGCCAAGTCGAGTTTGACGGGACCGGCCGGGTTGCCTGCCGAACTACCGTCGTAGGCGGTCACAGCGATCTGACCGTCGGGCGGCAGCAGAGCGGCGAAGGCGGACGCGACTGTCATCACTTCCCCCTGACACATTTCTCGTATAGGTCCAACAGGCGGTCGCCCGGGTCGTAGCGGGCTTTCAAGTCGCGATAGGACGGTCCGTTGTAGAGCTTCCAGAACTCGTTCTCGGTATAGAAACCCTCTGAGTAGAGGGATTTCCGGCCACCAAGGTCACTGACGGTCCGCTCGATGAGACGGTTGTGCGTGCCGGGTGTCTCGCCGGTGGCGAGCGGGACAGACGACCAGAAGCCGAAGTTCACGTAGAGAGTGTCGGGGCGCATCGTGTAGAGCGGCCACTCGACGGGTTCGCGCAGCCGCACCGGGCAGACCCAGATCGGGCTGATCGGGATCTCCCGGTGGAAGAAGTCAAGGAAGTCCGCGGCCCGGTCGATGGGCACCTCGATGTCCTGCACCACCGGCTCACTCGGCGGCAGCCCGCGCCACCGGTCGATCCGCTGGGACAGCCCGTAGCGCCGGTCGAGCGCGACGACCTTCCAGTACACATCCGACCGCAGGAACCGCCTGCCCAGCACCCGGCGGACAGGTCGTTTCTGCACCCCGAGCGCGGCCGAGCACCAGAACCAGTCGGTGTCCCACCGCCAGATGTAGTCGCGGACGGAGAGGTAGTCGTCGGCGCGGCGCTGGAGGGAGCGGTAGTAGATGTCGAGCCACGTGTAGTCGCTGGTGTAGGGCGCCTGGTCGGTGAAGGTGCCGAGGGTCAGGTACATCTCGTCCGACCCGAAGACGGTGCCGTCCACGAAGTCGACCGGCTCCCCCGCGTACTCCCCCGCCGCACACACCTCGGCGAGCTGCGCGAAGTAGCCCGCCGGGTCTCGGTGGCGAATGTGGCGGACGTGGACGTACGGCCGGACCGGCTGGAGCTCGATGGTGAGCCGCAGCGCGTAGCCGAGGGTCCCGTAGGAGTTCGGGAAGCCGAAGAAGAGGTCGCTGTGCTCGTTGTCGGGCCGGGCGGTGATGATCCGGCCGTCGCCGGTCAGGATCTCCAGTTCGAGGACGGACTCGTGCGGCATCCCGTGCCGGAACGAGGACGACTCGATGCCGAGCCCGGTGACCGCGCCGCCCAGGGTGATGGTCTTGAGCTGCGGAACCACCAGCGGCATCAGCCCGTGGGGAAGGGTCGCGTCCACGAGCTGCTCGTAGGTGACCATGCCCTCGACCTCGGCGGTTCGGGCCTCCGGGTCGACGTGCAGGACGTGGGTGAAGTCGGCGACGTCGATGGTTCCGGCGCCCTTGCGGTGCCGGAAAAGGTTGGACGTGCGCTTGGCCAGCCGGATCGGGGCGCCCGGCGGCAGGGCGTCCCACCGCGCACGCAGGTTCCGCACACGGTCCTCGTGCGCGGTCCCCGCGCTAGTGCTGGCGCCCGGCATCCCTCCATTGTTCCACCGCTAGCCACCAGGTACGCGAATCGAGCACGATCGCGGAGCCTGGGCACTTGGAATCCCGCACGCCCACGACCTCCCCGACGAACGCCACCTCGACACACTCAGAGTCAGGACCACTGCGGCTCGACTTCCGCCACTCAGCGTGACCAAGATCCATTTCGTTTCACTCCCGCCCGAGTTCGGCCTCCAGCCGCCTCAGCAACCTCACCGATTCGGATGAGCTGAGGGCAACCCGTTCCAGGGTATCGGTCAGCCGCCGATGCAGGGCGATCGCGCCCTCATCGTCGTCGAACATCGAAGATGTCCGGTGCTCGAGCAGCAGGACTGGATCGCCTTTGGCGAACTCCATCATCACGTAGCTGCCATCAAGCCCATCATGTGCGCCGTGATCGATCGGAATCACCAGGATCTCAATATTCGGCCGCTCACTCATATTGCAGAGGTGACGGGCCTGCTCGGCCATCAACCCCCAACTGCCGGTTCTGCGGCGCAATGCCATCTCGTCGATGACCGCGAGATAGGTGGGCGCCCCCGCCTTCCACAGGACCTCCTGCCGCTTGAGTCGGGTCTGCACCACTTCCCTGGCCTGTTGCTGGGGATAGCCCGCGATGGCCATGATCGTCCGCATGTAGTCCGCGGTCTGCAGCAGGCCCGGGATCCGCAGCATGGAGGCGTGCACGATGTGGCTGGCTGTGGACTCGAAGTTCACCAGCGCGCGCATATGCTCACTCAAAGCAGCCCCATGGAAATGCAGCAGGTGGCCGGTTTGCTTCGCGAGGTTCATGATGCGAATCCGCTCGGCGCCCTTCACGCCGTATATCGCCAGCAATGTGGCGCATTCCTCCACACTGACCTCACGCAGTCCGTTCTCCATCCGGTTCAGCACCGGCCCCGAGAACCCACTTCGCTCAGCGATTTGGACCGTCGTCTGCTCCGATTTCGCCCGGAGTTCCTTCAATTCCGCTGCCAGCCCGCGAACCCGGGCGGTCCCACTCGATCCCATGTCGACATTGCAGCATCAGACACCGTCACGAGCCATCGCTCAATCGCACCGGCGTTTCTAACCCCGAGACGGATACAGCCAACCCCGGAGCAGCCGCGCGATGTTGGGCATGACCACGTAGGTCATCATCACGCTGAGCAGCCCGGTGATCATCACCGTCCGGAGCAGCATCGGGACACCACCGAGCGACGGGGCGATCACCAGGTTGGCCAGCAGCGTCAGCGGGAAGATCCCCAGTGCCGAGCTGATCGCCATCTTCCACCTCGGCGGCGCGTACGCGGAGTTGAACCATGCCTCCAGCCCCGTCAACTCCCGCCGTGCGGTCTCCTCGTGGTGGCCCTCGGCCTTCGCGAACCAGGCCGCCCGCTCCGGCGACGCCTGCCACGCGTCATACGTCGTCTCGTCGCGGAAGCGGTACATCACGTGCCATGGCTGGTCGGGCTCGGCGGGGCGCAGCAGACCGTGTCCCAAGTGGCCGGGGAAGCCCGCCGCCTCGTCGAGGATGCCCTGCGCCCACTGCTCGAACTGCCGCTCACGACCAGGTTCGACGCTGCGCGCGACCAACGCGGTGACCTCACCGGTCTGCTTCGCCATGCCGACCAAACTACGGTGGCGGCATGACCGACAGCGACTACCCCTGGGAACCGCCCTTCGCGGGCACCGAGGCCGAACACCTGCTCGGCGCGCTCGACCGCCTGCGCACCACGTTCCGTTGGAAGGCCGACGACCTCGACGCGGATGGCCTGCGGGTCCGCATAGGAGCGTCCACACTGACGCTCGGCGGACTGCTCAAGCACCTCGCGTTCGTTGAGGACTTCATGTTCACCGCCAAGATGCGCGGCGAACCCCTCGGCGCACCCTGGGACGCGGCGGGCTACGACGGCAGCGAGGACTGGGAGTTCACGTCCGCCGCCACCGAGTCCCCGGAATACCTCTACGCGCTGTGGGACAGCGCCGTCGAACGGTCCAGGGACCGACTCGGCGCCGCCATGGCCGACGGTGGTCTCGACCAGCTCGTGCACGTGTCCGACCCGGAGGGCAACCACGCCAGCCTCCGCAGACTCGTCTGCGACCTGATCGAGGAGTACGGCAGGCACACGGGCCACGCCGACCTCCTGCGCGAGGCCGTCGACGGCCGGGTCGGCGAGGACCCGCCCGCGGGCTGGCGGGCCAAGTCGGCCTGATCAGTCCGCGGTCACACTTGTCTACCTACCAATAGGCAGGGGTTGGCACCTACCTTCCGATAGGTAGGGTGATGGCATGGAGCGAATCGATACCCGGGGCGCGCTGATCGACCAGGCGACGCACCTGGTCCGGTCGCGGGGCTATTCGGCGTTCAGCTTCGCTGACCTGGCCGCCGCCGTCGGCATCCGCAAGGCGAGCGTCCACCACCACTTCCCCTCCAAGGAGGAACTGGGCATCGAGGTGGTCGCCCGCTACACCGAGCGGTTCCAGGCGCGGCTGGCCGGAATCGACAGCGTCGACGCCGTAGCCAGCCTGGAGCGCTACGCGGCGCTGTACCGGGAGGGATTGGTCAACGGGGAGGCGTGCCTGTGCGGCATGATCGCCGCCGAGACCGCCGCCGTCCCGCCCGCTGTCGCCGCCGGTGTCGCGACCTTCTTCACGTCGAACCTGGCGTGGCTGACCAAGCTGATCGACGAGGGTCAGCGGGCAGGCGACCTCGGGAAGCGGCAGCCGCCGGAAGCCGCCGCCGCGGCCGTGTTGGCCGCGCTCGAAGGAGCCGTGTTCGTGGCGAGAGGGCTCGACGACATCGCCGCGTTCGACCTGGCCACCGCGACGACGATCGACCTGCTGCGCGCGGTCACACCCGGCGGTCGCGCCGCCATACCAGCCTGAGCCCGGACCACGTCGCGTCGATCGCGCACACCTTGTTGTCCACGAGTCCGAGCGGCAGCGCGACCTCGCGGACCACGTCCTCCGTCACGTCGGTGGCGATCTTGGCCGCCTTCTTCGGCCAGGCGATCCACAGCGCGGCGGCCGGGAAGACCCGCTGCCCCAGCCGCTCGATCCGGGCCGCCAGCCGGGCCCGGCTCAGCATGAACGCGATCACGACATCCGGGTCGCGGCGGGTGCTGCCGACCAGCTCGACGCCGTCCGGCAGCGGTTCGAGCAGGTCGGCGAACCCGTCGGGCCCGTCCTGGACGACTACCAGGTGCCCGGGGCCGATTCCGAGCTTCTTCGCCAACGGGGTGCCCGAATAACCGGTCAAGCGAAGGTCACGTCCTTTGTCTCGACCACATCCGCCGTGCGGCCAGGCGCGGCCTGGTCGTCCCAGTACAGGTTCGTGTGCGCGATGACCTGGGCGGGCGGCGGCGCACCCCAGGCGGTCAGGTCCTCTGTGGTGTGCGCGTCGCCGACGAGGGTCACATCGTAGCCGCGGACGAGGGCGCCGTGGATGGTGGAGCGGATACAGCCGTCGGTCTGCGCGCCCGCCACGACCAGGCTCCCGACACCGGCCGCCGCGAGCACGTCGGCGAGGTCGGTGTCCTCGAAGGAGTCGCCGAACTTCTTGTGCACCAGCGGTTCCGCCTCATCGCGGACCAGTTCCTCGACGTAGGCCCAGGCATCGCCGCCCGGCACCAGGTTGTCGTCGGAGTGCTGAACCCAGACGACCGGCACCCCTGCGGCCCGCGCCTTGTCGACGAGCACACCGATGTTGGCGACGACGGCGTCGCGCGCATAAGCCTCGGCGACGACGCCGTTCTGGACGTCGATCACCATCAGGGCCTTGTTGGGCCTATCCGGCAGCGTGGTCACAGTGATCTCCTCAGGTCGAACGTGTTCAGCCGCCACGTTATGCCGATCCACCGACAGCCGCCGGACACGCACGTCGAACACGTGAGAAGGTGGATCCGTGAGCGACGAAGACGTTCGTGAAGGCGTGTCCCTGTCCAGTCTGGATTCGCCCCTGTTCGACGGGTCCGACGCGACCAAGCGCCACCTGATCGACTACCTCGACGCCGTCAGCGACCGGATCCTGCCCGGGCTGCGCGACCGGCCGCTGTCGGTCATGCGGGTGCGGCCGGGGCAGGCGCCGTTCATGCAGAAGAACCTGCCGAAATACACCCCGTCGTGGGTGCGCCGAGTCGGCGTGTGGGCCGAGACGTCGAAGCGGGAGATCTCCTACGGCTTGTGTGACGACCGTCGGACGCTGCTGTGGTTCGCCAACCAGCGCTCCGTCGAGTACCACCCGACGCTCGCCACAACCGCCGTCCCGGACCACGCCACGCACCTGATCCTCGACCTCGACCCGCCGCCCGGCGAGTCCTTCCCCGCCGCTGTCCAGGCCGCGTTCCTGGTCCGGCAGGCGCTGGCCGACGCCGGTCTCGCCGGAGCGGTGAAGACCAGCGGCGCCAAGGGGCTGCACGTGTTCGTCCCCGTCGACCTGGCCACCCCGATGGACGACGTCGCCGCCGCGACTCGCGCCATCGCCGCCAGGGCCGAGCGGATCGACCCGGACGTGGCGACCACGGCGTACATCATCGAGGAGCGGGGCGGGAAGGTCTTCCTCGACTCGACCCGGTCGTGGGGCGCGACGGTCGTGGCGGCCTACAGCCCACGCGTGCGCCCCGGCGCCCCGGTGTCGTTCCCGGTCGCGTGGGACGACCTGAAGTCCGTGAAGCCGTCCGACTTCACCATCCACAACGCCATCAGCCAACTCGACGGCGATCCTTGGGCCGAGCGGATGCCCGCCCCGCAGATCCTCCCCGCCGACCTGGTCGAGGAGGGCCACACCATCCCGGTCGCCCGCGTCGTGGCCATGCACGAGGGCAAGCGCCGCAAAGCTCAGGCCCGCAAGGAAGCCGAGGGCTGATCGACGGGCTCGTCAGCCACGGCGATCCCCTTCACCAGCAGCCAGACGCCGATGCCCGCTTCGAACAGGATGCCCGGCGCCCACGCCGCCATGGCCATGTCCCGCGTCTCCGGGAGCAGCAGGCTGACCACGGTGCCCACGAGCATGAGCACGAACCCGCCGACGCCCAGCCCGGACAGCCAGCGCGGCACGTAGCCGGACTTGTAGAGCAGGCCGCAGAACACGATCGAGCCCAGGCTCAGGAACACCAGCACCAGGTCGAACCCGATCCCCCGCGCGGTGACCAGCACGTTCACCAACGCGTCGCGCTGGTCGCCGGAGAACGCGTTCGTGTTCAGCAGCAGCACGAGGAGCACGCCGAGCAGCACGGTCGCCGCGCCGACGATCGCCTCTGCCATGCGCCAGAGCAGCCCGAGCAGGGCCAGTGACCGGTCGACCGTGCGCAGGATGACGTACAGCGACCAGGCCAGGGCGATCACGCCCGCGAACATGAGCGTGTCGTAGACCAGACCCGCCCGGAACAGCGTCTCGTCCGCGGTGATGCGCCGGGCCGTCTCCGCCCAGTCGCCGTCCACCACGAGACGGGACTCGATGACGATCAGCGACAGGATCGACGTCGTGATGATCGTCAGATAGAGGGCTCCCGCGAGCCTGGCGTAGCGATTCATGGGGTTCCTTAGGCTTACGATGTAAGTCAGCTTACTTTGTAAGCTAGACTCGCCCCGTGACCCTGTCAAGAAAGCCCCTCAGCACCGAGCGGGTCCTGCGCGCCGCGCTCGCCATGGCCGACGCGGGCGGCACCGACACGCTCACCATGCGCGCGCTCGGCCAGGCCCTGGGCGTCGAGGCGATGTCGCTCTACAAGCACGTGGCCAAGAAGGACGCGATCCTCGACGGCATCGTCGACCTCGTGGTCGGCGAGATCGATCTTCCGGTCCCCGGCGACGACTGGAAGACCGCCATGCGGCAGCGCGCGATCTCCGCCCACGATGTTCTTCTGCGCCACCCGTGGGCCTGCGCGTTGCTGATGTCGCGGACCAACGTCGGCCCCGCGATGCTGCGCTACGTCGAGTCGACCCTGCACAGCCTGCGGTCGGCCGGGTTCTCCGTCGCGCTGGCCGACCACGCCTGGAACGCCATGGACAACCACATCTACGGCTTCACCCTGCGGAAGGTGAACTCCCCGTTCGCCACCGACGAGTACGCCGAGGCGGCCGAGACCCATCTGCCCAGCCTGCCGCCCGGCGAGTTCCCGTACCTGACGGAGCTGGCCGTCCAGGTGATGGAGGGCCACTACGACGGCGTGCCGCCGTTCACTTTCGGGCTCGACCTGATCCTCGACGGCCTGGAACGCGCGTTGGCGACGCACTGAACAGGTCGTCGGCGGGCGGCCAGGCTCATAGGGTGGCCTCATGAGCCTGGTCGACACGATCAAGACCGTGCGGGACGCGCTGAGTGCCCGCACGGTCTACGCCGAACCCTACGAGCGCGACGGGATCACCGTCATCGCCGCCGCCACCGTCTACGGGGGCGGCGGTGGCGGCTCCGGCGACGACCCGACCGGCAAGATGGACGGCACCGGCTTCGGCCTGATCGCCCGTCCGTCGGGCGCGTTCGTCATCCAAGGCGGCACCGTGCGCTGGAAGCCCGCCGTCGACGTGCACCGCGTGATCGGCCTGGCGGGCGCGGTCATGGTCGCGGTGGTCCTGGCCCATCGGCGAGGACGTTGATCGCCCGGGTGCCCAGGATCGGTTGCGGCGCACCGGATCGCACGACCTCGAGCATGGCCTTGCCGATGCCCTCCGTGGTGCTCACCTGGTTGGGCGCGACCCGCTGGATCAGGCCGGACAGTGGCGAGATCACCGAGTAGAGCAGCCGGTAGAGCCTGGTCTTCGACTTGGCCCCGTGCATCGCGCGGATGAAGCCAGGGCGGAACATGAACGCCGCCAGCGGCAGCGACAGCAGCCCGTTCTCCGTGCGGCCCTTCACCCTGGCCCACATCGCGCGCCCGCGCTCGGTGCTGTCGGCGCCGTAGCCCGAGACGTAGATGAACGTCATCCCAGGATTGCGCTCGGCCAGGAGGTTGCCAACGACGAGGGTGTAGTCGTGGGTGATCCTGGTGTAGTCCTCTTCGGACATTCCGGCCGATGACACACCGAGGCAGTAGAAGCAGGCGTCGAACCCGGTCAGGTCGTCGGCGATCGGGCTCAGGTCGAGCATGTCCTTGTGCACCAGCTCGCGCAGCTTGGGGTGCGACTTGCCCAGCGGCGACCGGCCGACCGCGACGACCTCGGTGACGTCGGTGGCGAGCAGCGACTCGCGCAGCACGCCGTGACCGACCATGCCGCTGGCTCCGAACACGATGACCTTCATCCGCGCGCCTTCAGTCGAATGTTGGGCAGGGCGGGCGCGGGCAGCGTCTGCGCCCACTGCTCCGGGAACGTGCCGAACCGCGTCGGATCGCTGCCTGCCCGCTCTCGCTGCCACTGCTCGCGGAAGGTGACGATCTCGTCGTGGGACCGGCCGATGAAGTTCCACCACATGACGATCCGCTCCCCCAGCGGCACGCCGCCGAGCAGCAGCACCCGCGCGCCGTCGTCGCCCGCGCGGATCGCCAGCGTCGCCGAGCCGGTCGGCTGGTAGACGAGTTGGCCGGATTTGGCCGACACGCCCGCTGCCGTCAGGTCTCCGGTGTCGACCAGGACACCGTGCTCGAACTCCGGGTCCACGTCGATGACCAGTTCCTGGCCGGGGCGCAGCGTGATCTCCGCGCCGAGCAGCGGGGTGTAGGTGGCGACCGGCGACGTCTGGCCGAGCAGCGTGCCGAGGAAGACCAGTACGCGCGCGCCGTCGTGGTCGAGCGCGGGCGGGGCGTAGTGCTGGAAGGCCGGGTCGGCGAACCTGTCCGACTCGGGCAGCGCGACCCAGAGCTGCGCGCCGTGCAGCTCGTCCGCGGTGTCGGTGGAGTACTCGGAGTGCGCGATCCCGGAGCCTGCGGTCATGAGGTTGATCTCGCCGGGCCGGACTATCTCGTGGGCGCCGGTCGTGTCGCGGTGCTCGATCTCGCCGCTGAACAGCCAGGACACCGTCTGCAGCCCCGTGTGCGGGTGGCCGTCGACGTTCATCTTGTCCGTGCTCGGGCCGTAGTGGTCGATGAAGCACCACGCGCCGATCAGCGACTGATCGCGTTGCGGGAGCGTCCGGCGGACCGTCATGGCGCGGGGGCCACCGAGGGGCACCTCCCGCGCGTCGAGCACCTTGCCCGGCCCGTCGGCGCGCGTACACACCAACTCGGCGGGCGCGTTCTCCAGGTTGCTCATGTCACCTACTCACCAAATGGACCGTCACTGCGCCAATCAGGCTATACCGGGATACTGAGCGTGTGACGGATGAAAAGACCGCGGTCCAGAACCCGCCAGGACGGTTCGAGATCGGTGTCGACGGCGAACCCGCGGGTTTCACCCAGTACGTCGACCGCGACCACCAGCGGATCTTCTTCCACACCGAGATCGACGAGCGCTTCTCCGGCCGCGGCTTGGCCAACAAGCTCATCACCGCCGCGCTCACCGAGACCCGCGCGGCGGGTCAGCGGATCGTTGCGGTCTGCCCGTTCGTCGCCGCCTATCTCAAGCGGCACGACGACTTCGCCGACATCACCGACCCGGTGACGCCGTCCGCCATCGCCGCGGTGCCGGTATGAGGATCTATCTCGACAAGCAGACTCCATCGGTCTACAAGGCGCTCACCGCGCTGTCCGCCGAGCTCAAGGCCAGGGCAGCCGACGTCGGCGTTCCGCGGATAACGCTCGAACTGGTCAACGTCCGCGTCTCGCAGATCAACCAGTGCGTGTTCTGCCTCGACCTGCACTCCCGTCTCGCGTTGGAGGCCGGGGAGACCCAGCAGCGGCTCGCGCTCCTGCCAGCCTGGCGGGAGACGACCCTCTACACCGCGAAGGAGCGCGCTGCCTTGGCCCTCGCCGAGGCCGTCACCCAGGTAGCGGACACCCACATCAGTGACGACGACTACGCGGCGGCCCGCGTCGACCTGAGCGACGACGAGGTCTCCGTCATCACCTGGGCGGCGATCACGATCAACACGTTCAACCGGGTCTCGATCCTCAGCGACCACCCGATCCAGCGGCGGGCATAACCCAGGCCCGCACCGGGTACCTCCCCGGCATGACTCAGTGGAGCACGGGGCCCGATCCCGCCGACCACCGCGCCGCGGAGGAACTGGACGAGGACTCACTGCGGGTCGACCCGCTCGAGCGAGGCATCGAGCCGCCGGAACACTGGACCGGCGCCGTCCCCGCCGAGGCCGTCAATGGCGACGACCTGTCCAGGAAACTGGCCGCCGAACGGCCGGACGTGCTGCCGGAGGTGGCGGGCAGGCCCGTGGCCGACACCCCGGTCGACGAACTGGACGAGACGATCGACGACCTCGACGAACCCGTGGAACTGCCCGATTCGGTCCCGGACTCGCCGACCTACGCTGCCCGACCAGACGAGCCACCGGACGACCGGTGAGGATCCTGGGAATGGCACTGGTCGCGTTCGCCGCCACGGGCTGCTCGGCCATCGGCGCCGACAACGCGACCACGGCCGCCCGCGAGTTCACCACCGCGGTCGCCGAACAACGGGTCGACGCGGCGTGCGCGCTGGTCGCGCCCAGGGCGGCGGAGAACTGCGCGACGACCGTGAGCTCGTTGGGCGATCAGGGATCCGTCAACCAGGCCGAGGTCTGGGGTGAGGACGCGAAAGCCACGACGCGGTCCGGCGTGCTGTTCCTGCACGAATTCTCAAACGGCTGGCTGGTGACCGGCGCGGGCTGCCGCCACCGCGGCGACGAACCCTACGACTGCGCGGTCGGCGGACCATGAAGCGCTTCCTGCGCGACAACGGGCTCAGCGTCGGGTTCGGCCTGCTGTTCGCGGGCGCCCTCGTCGGGCAGGCACTCACCGGGCACGCCGCCGCGACATCCCAGCGCGTCGCCCGCGGGTTCGAGCCGATCTCCCTGGGCGACTACCTGACCTCGGCGGACTTCGCCGTCGATGTAGCCGAGAACTGGCAGTCGGAGTACCTGCAGTTCTTCCTCTACGTCGTGGCGACCGTGTGGCTGGTGCAGCGTGGGTCGCCGGAGTCCAAGCCGCCCGCGGACATCGGCACCGAGAACGACCGCGCGCAGCAGGTGGGCCGCTACGCCACGGCGGAGTCGCCGCGGTGGGCGCGCGCGGGTGGCTGGCGGACGGCGGTGTACTCCCGCTCCCTCGGGCTGGCCATGCTCGTGCTGTTCCTCGGCTCGTGGTCCACCCAGCTCGTCGCGGGCCGGGCCGCTCGCAACAGCGAGTTGCTCAGCGAGTTCCAAGACCCACTGTCCCTGTCGGCTTACCTGTGGTCGGCGGACTTCTGGAACCGCTCGTTGCAGAACTGGCAGTCGGAGTTCCTCGCCATCGCTTCGATGGCGGTGTTGAGTGTCTACCTGCGACAGCGCGGCTCACCGGAGTCCAAGCCGGTCGGGGCGCCGCACCGGGTGACGAGGGAGTCGGGATGAGCGCGACGCACGACGGGGACGATCGGCTGGAACGCAACGTCAACGAGTTGCTCCAGGAACTCCGCGTCGCGCAGGCGGGCGTGCAGATCCTGTTCGGCTTCCTGCTCGCCGTGACCTTCACCGAGCCCTACGAACGGGCGACCGACTTCCAGCACGGAGTGCACGTCACCACTGTGCTGCTCGCGGTGGTCTCCGTGGCTCTGCTGACCGCACCCGCCGCGTGGCACCGGGTGCTGTTCCACCAGCGCGAGCGGGCGCGGATCGTGGCGGCGGCCAACGTGTTCGCCCTACTCGGGCTCGTCAGCCTGGCGTTGGCCATGACTGGGACAGTGTTGCTGCTGACGGACGTGACCATGGGCCAACCGGCCTCGGCCGCCATCACCGCGGTCGCCGCCGCGGGATTTACCGTCCTGTGGTTCGTCCTACCCGCGCGGCACCGCCGGAACTAGCAGCGTGTCGCTGCTAGACAGCCCAGACAAGTGTGTTGACGAGCATCGCCATCCGGTCCCCGCAGTCTCCGGCGTCGGCGACCATCTTGATCTGGAAGTCGACGTCGTCGAAGTCGTCGTTGAGCCACGCCAGCTGCGCCCGCAGCGCGGCGCGCACCGGTGGGTCGACGGCGTCGATGTCGAGTTCGACGCCCTCGCTGTGCACTTCCAGCACGAACGCGGCGTCCGCGGTCACCGGCTCGACCTCTCTGATCTTGCGCCCGCCCTCGCCGACCAGAGCGGAGACCAGCCCGACGTAGTCCTTCGAACTGTCGGGCCCACACCACCCTTTGAGCAGGTCGGACACCGAGTCGATGTCGCCCGTCCGAACCGCCGCGAGCAACAAGTGCATCGCGTCCGTCACCCGCTCGGCCACCGTCGCCACCCCGTTCCGTGGATTCGTCACCTTTCGGCTACCCGTTCGGGGGATGTTGAAACCGGTTTACGGATTGGCCAGGTCGCCGCGAGCGGGCTTGACGTAGCTGTCGGTCTCGGGTTCGACGTGGTTGGCGTTCTCGAAGCGCCGCTGCGACATCCGTTCGGCGTCGAGCCGGTCACGCATCCTGGTCAGCACCCGGATGGCGATCGCGTGGCCGATGGCCAGCACGATCAGCGCCACGCCCAGCCGGAACACCACGCCCTCGAGCGGGCTGTCGGCGGAGAAGTCGACGGTGGAGATCAGCGCGAGCACACCGAGCACCGCGAGGTGGAACAGCACCGACACCAGCCGAGCCATGGAGCCCGCCGAGTTCTCGTCGGTGTAGGAGTTCTCCAGGTAGCGCAGTCCGCTCCGGTAGATGATCTGGCCGTCGGCCGCGACGAGCACGATGCCGAGGATCAGGAACAAGACGTAACTGTTGGTGTCCACACCATCGAGATACCCGCCGCGTCCGCAGGTGAACCGCGATTTCCGCTTGACCTGCCGCGACAACGGGTATCCCCGCCCTGTGACTCGACGGACAAGCGTGTCGCACGCGGTCGAACTCCGCGTGGACGTCGCCCGGGTGCCCCTGGTGCGCACCATGGCGGCGGCGATCGCGATGCGCGAGGACTACGACGTCGAGTCGATCGCCGACCTGAAGCTGATCGTGGAGGAGGTGTGCGCCCTCCTGGTACGCCGCGCCGCACCGGAGTGCCCGCTGGACTGCCGGTTCGACATCGGCGACGAGAACATCGGTTTCACCGTGCGGGTGAAGGCCACGACACCCGCGCCGATCGACCAGACCCAACTCGGGTGGCGCCTGCTGGCCGCGCTCGTCGACCACGTCGAGCAGACCGCGGACGATGGCGGGCTGTGCGTCGGGGTGCGGTTGGGGAAGGGGCCACGATGACGCGGCCGAGCATGACCAGCGCGACGTGGCGCGACACCAAAGGCGGCTACGGCCACCTCCGGCCGCTGTTCGACACGGCGGGAACCCCGGACTGGGAACAGGCACGCGAGCGGCTCATCACCGAGTACCTGCCCGTCGCCGAGCACATCGCGCAGCGGTTCCGCCACCGCGGTGAGACGCATGACGACCTGCTGCAGGTGGCGACCGTCGGCCTGATCAACGCCGTCGACCGGTTCGACGCCGGGCGCGGCACCGACTTCCTCGCCTTCGCCGTACCGACGATCATGGGTGAGGTGCGCAGGCACTTCCGCGACACCGGCTGGGCGATCCGGGTGCCCCGGCGGCTGCAGGAACGCCACCTCGCGATCAGCGCCGCGAGCGCGGATCTGGCCCAGACCCTGGGAAGAGCGGCGACGCCGAGCGAGCTGGCCGCCCGCCTTGGACTGTCCAAAGAGGAAATCTACGAGGGCATCGAGGCGGGCAATGTCTACCGCGCGCAGTCCCTCGACGAGATCCTCGGACCCGACGAGGACGACAGCCCGGTGGCCGACCGGATGGGCGCGGTGGACGACGCGCTCGACGGCGTCGAGTACCACGAGACCCTGCGGCCCATGTTGGAGCGACTGCCCGCGCGCGAACGGCGCATCCTGCTGCTCCGGTTCTACGGGAACCTGACCCAGACCGAAATCGCCCGCCGCGTGGGCCTGTCGCAGATGCACGTCTCACGTCTGCTCAGCAAGACGCTGCAAAGTCTGCGAGAAGACATCACAAAGGGGTAATCCGGCCGAAGCGCCGCGATCCCCCTCGACGGTACGCTGAGCCGTGCGAAACACCGAGGAACCCGACATGTCCACCCCGGCACGGCAGAGCGCGCACGGGGTCACGATCGGCACGCGGCAGGCTGGTCCGGACACCGTCGTGGTCCACATCTCCGGTGAAATCGACATGGTCTCGGCCCCGGCGTTCGCCCAGGGCATCGATGACGCGCTCGCGGACGCCGCACGTGTCGTGCTCGACCTGACCGAGGTGACGTTCATGTCGTCGGCGGGCATCACGGTTCTGCTCACGCGAACGGCTGACGCGGCTGATCGCCGGATCCGGCTGCCGATCGTCGCTGACGGCGCCCCAGTGATCCGGCCGCTTCAGCTCACCGGTTTGGACGCCCAACTCGACCTGCACACCACACTGGCTGACGCTCTCGAAGACTGAGACAGGCCCCCTCAAGCGACGGACCAGACGACCTGAAGTCCCGTCGCCGTTGCTGGGGAACGGTTGCCGCGGCGCCCATGAGTCCACATCGGCCCGTCAGCGGCCGCCGTCGCCTCGCCGCTACGGGGACGCGGTGGAGTTTCGGCTGTTGGGCAGCATCGAGGTCGTCGGGGACGAGCCGATCGCCATCGTGCGCAGACGCGAGCGGCTGCTGTTTGCCGTGCTGCTGCTGGAACAGGGCCACAGTGTCACCACGGACCGGCTGATCGACCTGCCGTGGGAAGGCGAGACACCCGCCAACGCGGCTCCGGCGCTGCGCAGCCACATCAGCAGGCCGCGGGCGCTGCTGCCCGGGGTGACCACGAGGCGGCCGGTGACCACCACGCCGCCCACAAACACCACCGGGCGGCGCGAGCCCTCTACGTCGAGATGGACATCCCGGACCGGGGCGGCTTCACCGAACACCTTGTGGTCTAGATCGCCGTTGACTGAACAGCAATAGGCGGGAGTAGGGTTAGGACTAACAGCATCTCGCCTTAGGGAGTTTCGGTGGCCGACGTCGTCCCCGCCCGGTTCCAACAGCTCGATGACCGCTTCAATGGCCTCGACGGCGACTACGTCGTCGAACGCCTGCACACGGGGGCACGAAAGGCCGAGGGGCCCGCCTACTTCGCGGGTGGCCGCTACCTCGTGTGGAGCGACATCCCGAACGACCGCCTCCTGCGCTGGGACGAGACGACCGGCGCCGTCGGGGTGTTCCGGGAGCGGTCCGGGTTCGGCAACGGCAACACCGTCGACCGGGAGGGCAGGCTGATCACCTGCGAGCAGGGCGCCCGCCGGGTCACCCGAACCGAGCACGACGGCACGGTCACCGTGCTCGCGGACCGCTACCAGGGCAGACGGCTCAACAGTCCCAACGACGTCGTGGTCAGGTCCGACGGCACGATCTGGTTCACGGACCCGCCCTACGGCATCCACTCCGACTACGAAGGCGTCCAGGCCGACAGCGAGTTGGACGGCTGGTACGTCTTCAGGCTCGACCCCTCGACCGGCGAACTGACCGTCGTCGCCGACGACTTCTGCCGCCCCAACGGCCTGGCGTTCTCCGCCGACGAGCAGCGGCTGTTCATCGCCGACACCCGTCAGGAACCCAGCCACATCAGGGTCTTCGACGTCGAACCGGACGGAACACTCAGCGGCGGCAAGATCCACGCCGAGTGCGACAACGGCCGCTTCGACGGCCTGCGCGTCGACACCGAGGACCGGATCTGGGCCGCCGCGTGGGACGGGTTGCACTGCTTCGCCCCGGATGGCGACCTGATCGGCAAACTCCTGCTCCCCGAGGCGGTCTCCAACCTCACCTTCGGCGGCCCGCGGCGCAATCACCTGTTCATCACCGCGTCGACGTCGCTCTACGCGTTGAAGGTGACCTTCAACGGCGCACGATAGGCGTTCAGCCAGCCTGCCCGGCCGCGGCGGGGACGCGCCGAGACCGGGCAGGACCGGGCACCGCGGATCCCCGGACAGGGCGGGATCCGCGGCTGGTTACTCAGGCCGCCGTGAACGACCAGCGCTGCAGCGCCGTGCCGGTGTTGGGCTGCTGGGTGAGTAGACCGCCGTTGGTCGCCGACGCCGCGGTGATCGCGAGGCCGCTTGCCTGCGACACCAAGGCGTAGCCAGTGCCAGAGGCCACGATCGACCACTTCTGGTTGGCCGCGCTCGAACACGTCCACTGGACGATCGCCGCGCCCGCCGACGACGACGCGCCGCTGACGTCGAGGCACAGGTTGCTGTTGACGTTCTTGACCGAGTACGTCGCGTCGGCGTTGGCGGTGACCACGAACTTCTGGTTGTTGCCGGTGTGCGACGACCAGACGATCAGCTGCGTGCCGGTCGCGGTCGACGAGCCGGGCACGTCCATCGCCAGGCCGGACGCCTTAATCTGGTAGGTCTGACCCGACACGACCGGACCTGATGTCGTGCCCGCGTACACCTCGAACTCGTAGAGCGAGTAGCCCCACGTCGTGGCGCGCGCCGTGCCGAGCATCCGCACGTACCGACCCGAGCCGGACAGCCCGGTGCGATCGTCCACGCCGCCGTCACCGGCCGTCGTGGTGTGGATCGTCGTCCACGTCGTCCCGTCGTTCGACACCTGGATCAGGTACCCGCGGCCGTAAGCGGCCTCCCAGTTCAGCTTGACCCGGCCGATCGACTGGGTCGAACCGAGATCGACGCGGATCCACTCGCCGTCGGTGTAACCGCTGGACCAGCGGGTCGCGTTGTCGCCGTCGACGGCGTGGCCGCCGGGGAAGCTCGGCGTCTCGGTGCTGGACACGGTGACCGGCTTGCCGTGGGCGAGGTTGCCCGGCTGCGCGTTCGTCGGCCACGCCGGGTTGCGCCCGATAGTGGAGATCACCGACGTGAACGCCGACCACGTGGTCACCGGCTTCGGCGAGCCCCAGGTCTGCTGGGCGAGCATGCGCAGCCCGTCCTTGATGTCCGCGCTGATCCGCGTCTCGGTGGCGACGTCCGGGTAGTCGCACCAGATGTGCAGCTTCGAACCGAGGTTCTTGGACTTCGACGCCGCGGTGATGTTCTGGTTGCCCTGGAACAGATCGGCGTTCCAGGTGTCGTAGCCCCACTGCGCGCCAGGGCCGCCGGGGCCGCTGCTGTAGAGCACGTAGTACGTCGGGTCCCAGCTCTCGTTGGAGATCAGGTGGCCGTTGTCGATGTGCTTCTGCGGCGAGAGGCCGTAGTTGTACCAGAACTCGATGATGATGTTGGAGTTCACCGTGACGGCGCTACCGCCGCCGATGCCGTCGTTCCAAGCGCGCGTGGTCTTGCCCGCCGCGCGCACGATCCCGTTGGCCCAGTTGATGAAACCGAGGTAGGTGTCCTTGCCGTTGGCCGTCGCGCCGTAGTTGGCACGGGCGTAGGTCAGCAGCTGCGGGTAGGCGTTGAAGTCGGTGACGTACTCGTCGGCCCCGATGTGGAAGTACGGACCGGGGAACAGCGGCAGGTACTCGTCGTAGATGTCCTTGAGCAACGTGTACGCCGCGGGCTTGCTCAAGTCGATGAACCCGTTGTTGGCGGTGCCCGAGCTGTTGACCAGCTTCAGCTCCGGGTGCGCGGCCAGGATCGGATCCATGTGGCCGGGCGCGTCGATCTCGGGCACGACCGTGATCTTGTACTTCGCGGCGAGCGCGATCAGGTCGGTGACCTCCTGCTTGGACAGGTGGTCGGCGGAGACGTACTCCGGGTGCTTGGTCGACTCGATCCGGAAGCCCTTGTTGTCGGCCAGGTGCAGGTGGAAGTAGTTCATCTTCAGGTAGGCCAGTTCCTTCACGTGGTCCCGCAGCCACTGCGGGGTGAAGTACTTGCGGCCGTTGTCGACCATCAGGCCGCGCTCGGCCTTGACCGCCCAGTCCCGCGCGGTGCCCTGCGGGATCGTGGACCCCTGCTTGAGCAACTGCAGGATGGTGCGGGTGCCGTAGAACGCACCTCGGTCGTCACGCGCGGTGATGCTGACGCGGTCGGTCACGGAGAGCGCGTAGCCCTCGGCGCCCAGGCCCGTGTCGGACGAGCCGAGCGCCAGGAAGATGTCACCGGCCCGCAGGTCGGCGGTGGTGCCCGCGACCTGCGTGAGGGTGTTGCCGGTTTGAGACTTGATGTCGTCGGCGAAGACCTGGCTGGTGGTGGCCAGGGTGGTGGCGTTGGCGGTGGCCCGCACGATGCGAGTCGCGCTGGAGAAGGTGAACGTGCCGGTGCCGCCGGTCCATTCCTGCAGGGCCGGGATGGTCTGGGGCTTGGGGTTCGCGGCCTGGGCGGCCGCCGGACCCGCCGCGACGGAGACGGTGGCCGCCGCGACGGCGGCCGCGAGCGCTAAATGGGTGATCGAACGGAGGGTTCGCATAGGATCCTCGGGTGCGTCGGTCAGGGACAGGGGACGCTGTGGTCTAAACCACGTGCAGTGCAGCGGATTGCAGCGTCCCCTGTCAAGACATGATTGTTTAGTACCCGTTTCAATCACCTATTTGCAGTGTTGACTATGGCGTCATGAAGGTCCATGACTGAGCGTTACCGCTCACCGCCGGAGCCTGCGTAAGGCCGGCGCCGTCACCCGACCCGTTCACAGTCAGCACGCCGCCGCCTGACTTCGCCACGAGCCGATATCCGCCCGTCGCGGCCACCAGGGTCCAGCGCTGGTTCGTCGCGCCGTGGCAGGTCCACTGCACCACCGGGCTGCCCGCGTTCGTCGTGGCGTCCATGCACTGTCCACTGGAGACGCTGCGCACCTCGTAGGAGCCGTCGGCCTGCTTGGTGAACGTCCACCGCTGGTTGCCGCCGCTGTGGGGCGCCCACTGGATGAGCTGCGTGCCCGCCGTCGTGGAGTTGCCGGGGACGTCGACGGCCTTGCCCGAAGCCGCGTTGCGGACCTGGTAGGACTGCCCGGACACGACGGGATCGTTCGTCGCGGCCACGACGTTGACCGTCACCTCCGCGCTGTGCGACACCTCGGCCGCCGCGCCGACCACGTTCACGATCGAGTCGCCCAGCGGGGTGCTCGCCGAGGTCTGGATGGTCAGCGTCGAGGTGCCGCCCGCGGTGACGACGGCGGGGTTGAAGGTCGCGGTCGCACCCGCGGGCAGGCTGTTCGCGCTCAACGTGATCTGCGCGGCCGAGCCCTTGGTGACGGCTGTGGTCACCGTGGACGTGGTGGCCTGACCAGCGGGAACCGACGTCATCGGCTGGCTCGCGGCGAGGGAGAAGTCGTTCGCCGGGGCGAAGACCTGGACTTCGGCGAGCGACAGCGGGTTGGTCCCGGCGAGCCGGACCATGACGTAGCGACCGGTTTTACCGACGGTCAGCGTCGTCGGGGTGCCTGCCTGACCGGCCTGGTGGTTCGACCAGACGCCCGCGACGGCGGCCTGCTGGGTCGGAGTCAGCGACGTGTTGAACGGGGTGTCGGAGGCGAACACCCAGTAGTCGGCGAGCCGGTTCGCGCAGCAGTCCGTGCGGTTCCACAGCGCCAGCTTGCCTACCGGAGCGGACGCGCCGAGATCGACCTGCCACCACGGGCTCGCCTCGGCGGCGGTGTGGGTCACCGAGTTGGCGAAGTAGTCGCCGTTGGTGTTGCCGTCGACCGCGCGGGCCGCGACGCCGCCGCTGTCCAGCGACGACTGGGTCGCGGGCTTGCCCTGAGCGAGGTTCGTGGCCGAGCCGTCGTCATAGAGCGCGATGGTGGCGATGCTCGGGGCGAGCGAACGCGCGGCGGTGATCCGCAGCCGGATCTTCGACGTGGTGACCGTGGCGATCTGCAGGATGCGCTTGTAGCCGATGGTCGTTCCGGTCACCGCCTGCTGCCAGACCGTGCCGTTCCACGTGTCGACCGCGAAGCCCGCGACCCGCTGACCGACCTGGATGTTCTCCTGCAGCACCACGTTGTTGACCGACTTGGCCGACCCGAGGTCCACGACCAGCCCACCGGTGTTGGCGCTCGGCTGCCAGCCGGAACCGTCGTTGGTGTCGAGGACGTTGGCCGGAACGTTGCCGGACGTGTTCGTCGTGCCGGTGTCGTTGGCCGCCGTGGCGCCCACGGCCTTGTTGGTGGCGAAGGTCGAGCGGATCTTCGCGCCGAACTCGGCCATCCGCGTGACCTCGGTGGCACCGACCTCGCCCTGCTGGTTGGGGCCGACGTTGAGCAGCAGCTGACAGTTGCGGCCGACAGACGCGTAGTACATCGACATCAGCTGGTCGAGCGACTTGGGCGTCTGGTTTGGGTGCCAGAACCACGACGGCTGCAGCTTGGCGTCACACTCGGCGGGCCACCAGGCCAGATAGTTCGACGCGGTGGTCAGCTTGTCGTCGCCCGCGATGTTGTCGGCCTCCTCGCCGAAGGTCGATTTGCGGATCCCGTCGGGGTCGGCGGTGTTGTTGTTGGGGATGACACTCCACTCGCTGGTCCGCGCGATGCCGCTCTCGTTGCCGACCCATCGGATGTCGGCCCCGTTGAAGGTGACCGCGTTGGGCTGCAGTGTGCGGACGATGTTGAACCAGTCGGAGAAGTTGTAGGACTGCCTGCCGCCGGTCGGGTCGTAGCCGTCGAACCACACCTCGTCGACCGTGCCGTACTTGGTCATCAGCTCGTAGAGGGTGTTCATGTAGTACCGGTTGTAGTCGTCCGCGACGAAGTTGAACGTCGGGCCGGTGCCCGGGATGCTCGGGATCGTGCTCGCGACCTTGGCGCTGCCGTTGCCGAAGGTGCCACCCGGCTGATTCTCGTGCAGGTCCGACGGCGAGAGGTAGATGCCGACCTTGACGCCGAGTTTGCGCGCGGAGTCGGTGAACGACTTGACGATGTCGCCCTGGCCGTTGAGATAGCTGCTCGACGCCATGTCGTAGGTCGAGTACGCCGACGGGAACATCAGCATGCCGTCATGGTGCTTGGCGGTGTAGATGATCTTCTTGAAGCCCGCGTCCTTGAACGTCTGGACCCACTGGTCTGTGTCCAGCCCAGCCGGCTGGATGATATTCGGGCTCTCGGTGCCGAGCCCGGTGTCGCGGCCGGTATAGGTGTTGGGACCGAAGTGGACGAACCCGGTCAGCTCCTCACGCTGCCAGGCGAGCTGGCGGTCCGATGGCGTGACCGACGCGGCCTTGGCCAGGATCTGAGCCTGCGTGTCGGTGGGTGAGATGGTGGCTATCGGGTTCCCGGCGGCGGCCGCGGAACCCGCGACCGCCATCGGGATGACCAGTGAGGACAGGATCGCGATGGGTAACGCGACCGTGCGACGTCGCATGGCTACTCCTCCGAGACATCAGATGACCCACCCACTGAAGAGGTGTGGACCATTCCTGGCGTGGAAGAGTGTGAGCCAGACGACGGATTAAAACAAGAGTCGTACTAATATAGGTCGGATGACTACGGCGAAGTGTGCCCAGTCAGATGCCCCCAGGCACGGTCCCGGAAATCTTGGCCGTCGGCACCGCTTGGATAGGCGTGGCCGAGCCCGGCGTAGGACCGCCACGTCACCTTGACCCCGCCGGCGCAGCCCGGATAGCTCAGCGCCGATCCGGCGGGAACCGGCTCCACCACCGGAGCCGGGTCACACGAGTCCCGCGCCACCCACTCGTCCCTGGCCGCCCGGCCGAGTGCCACGTTGATCAGCGGGTCGCTCTCGCCGTGGAACAGCGACACCCCGACCGGCCTGCTCGGCGTGCAGGCACCCCACCATGTCGGCGCCCCGCCCGAGGACCCGCTGACCGCGGCGAACATGTCCGCCGCGTCGCAGGCCAGCCGCTGAGCCATCCACGACCCGAGCGACCCGCCCTCGGCGTAGACGCGGCGCGAGTCGACGCAGTAGGTCGCGGAGATCGCGTTCACCACCGACCGCAGGAACGTGACGTCCGGCGATCCCCGGTCGACGTTCCAGTGATTGAAGTTGCCCGCGGGGTAGGCGACGATGAACTTGTGTGAGTCGGCGTAGCCGCTCCACCCGGTGGTGAACTCCTGTCCAAAGGGGAATGACCCGAGTCCGTGGATGCTCAGCAGCAGCGGCGCGGGCGCGGTCAACCCGGCGGGCACACGCAGGTTGTAGGAGCGGAGACCGATCGTGCGAGTGACCGTTCCCCCTGTGCCGCTTAGGGAACAGCCTTGTTCGGCGGCCACCGCGGTCGAACTTGGTGCTATGGCGGCGGTAAGGGAGAGCGCGGCGAGCGCCATGACGAACCTGGAACGAGCCATCGTGGATCCTCCAGAGCGGTTACGGAATTTCAGGGGCGGTGCCCACGGCGTTCATCACCGGGACGAATAGCGAGTAGAGCCAAGGCGACGGTGACCGCCAGGTGTGCTGAGCCATCACCCGCAGGCGGTAGTGGATCTCCTGCGCGATCTGCTGTTCGGTCAGCGCGGCCGGGTCGTCGCAGAACACGTGCAGCTTCGAGCCGAGGTTGTATGGACGTTCGGCGTCGGCCAGGCGCGTGCCGTCGACGAACAGGCTCGGATCCCAGGTGTCGTACATGAAGGCGGGATGGGTGTTGAACAGCGCGGCCCAACCGCCGCTGGCGAAATACGTTGGCGTGAAAGAGGAATTCTGCACGCGGTGTCCTGCCGCGATCAGCTGCCGGACGTTGTAGGCGGGCCCGATCCACGGCGGCGGACCGCTCATCGACCAGTGTTCGACGATGACGTTCGAGTCGACCGCCAGCGTCGCGCCGCCGGGCTTGAGTCCGTCGTTCCAGATCCGCGTCGTCTTGCCCGCCGCGCGGATGATTCCGTTGGCCCAGTTGATGAATCCGAGATAGGCGTCCTTGCCGGTGGCCTGCGGCCCGTACTTCGCGCGCGCGAACTCGGCGAGTTGCGGGAAGTCGTCGTAGTCGGTGACGTACTCGTCGCCGCCGATGTGGAAGTACTCGACGGGGAACAGCGGCAGATACTCGGTGATCAGGTCCTCGATCAGGTCCCACGCGGCCGGTTTGGCCAGATCGATGAAGCCAGACTGGACCTGGCCAGTGCGGGAGACCAGCCGCAGATCAGGGTGGGCGGCCAGGATCGCGTCCATGTGTCCGGGGAAGTCCAGCTCCGGGACGATCCGGACGTGTCTGCGCGCGGCGTAGTCGACCAGGTCGCGGATCTCCTGCTTGGTGTAGTGCTGGGCCGAGGTGATCTCCGGGTGGCTCGCGCTCTCCAGCCGGAATCCGTGGACGTCGTTGAGATGCAGGTGCAGGTGGTTCATCTTGAGGTAGGCCATGTCCCGGACACGGTCACGCAGCCACGGCACGCTGAAGAACTGGCGGCCGGTGTCGACCAGGAGCCCTCGCTCTGGGTAGGTCGGCCAGTCGTCGGCGACGCCGCCGGGCAGGGACCGGTTCTGCCGCAACAACTGCAGGACGGTCCGCGTCCCGAGATAGACGCCCGTCTCGCTGCCTTGGACGGTCAGGATCGGGGCGACGGTCAGCCGGTATCCCTCGTCGCCGCCAGTGGCCTGCCCGTCCCGCAGCCAGAGATCCCCGGTCCGCGCCGGGCCGCCGACCTGCCACGGCACCGGGATCCCGGTCAGCGACCCCAACTCGGCGGCCAGCATCCGCGCCGTGTCGGCCAGCCCTTGGCCGTCGGCGATCACCCGGGCGCCCGCCGCGAACGCGTACCCCTCCCCCGCGGGCGCCCAGTGCCGCAGCCCTGGCACGACCTTGGGCGCCCCCAGCGCCGCCACCGCCCCCTGCGCGGTGGCGACCACCCCGGTCACCGTCGTGGCCACCACGACGACGACGGCCCCAAGGCCGCGGAGGATCTTGTGCGCACTCATGCGTGACATGGGTCACTACTATGCAAGACTGCTCTTACATTACGCAAGAGTAACCGAAAGAGTCTTCTTACATTCGCAGGTCAGGGGGGTCAGCCGACGCGGACATCAGGTTCGGCGTCGGGGGCGAGGAAGGCCAGCAGCGCCGAGCCCTCGGCCTCGATCTCCGACTTCTGCGCCTTGGTCAGCTTGCTCAGCCCACGCGCGGAGAGCACCGCCTTGTCGCGGCTGATCTCGGTGGTCCACAGGCCCGCGGTCACACCGTCGATCAGGATCACCCGGGGCATCGGGCCGTGCGGGTCGAAGTCCTGGGCGCGGTAGAGGTCGGTGATCACGCGGGAGCGGTCGGCGTGGGAGAGCAGCAGGTTGTCGAAGTCGTAGAGGAAGCGGATCGGGACCGGGGTGTCGGCGTCCGGGCGGGGCGCGTCCGGCAGGTCGAACAGCTCACGGCCCTGGTCGTCGGTGAACTTGACGAGGTCCATGCCCTTGACCACCTCGGCCAGCCGGGTGAGCCCGCACCACAGCTGGACGTCCTTGACCGACGCGGGCCCGAAGGCGGCCAGGTAGCGACGGACCAACTCGACCAGGTCCATCGGCTCGACCGCGCGTTCGCCCAGCCATTGCTCGACCGTGGTGTGCGCCGCGGCGCCCGGGCGGCCCCACAGCCCGCGCGGCGTCACCTGGACCAGCGGCGTCCACGCGCGCACGGCCTGGGCGAGCGCGGCCGGATCATGGTCGGGCCACTTCTGGCTCAGTTCCTTGCCGAGGTCGCTGAAGATCAGCGGACGGTCTTCGAGGATGGCCCGGCCCGCGGCCAGCAACTCGTCGCGGTCGACGCCGACGACGCGTTTGCCGAACACGCCTTTGAACGCCCGCTCCAGCATCGGGTCGATCAGCGGGCGCAGCCGGAGGCAGTCGTCGGCGGTGACGAGGTGGATGGTCCCGCGCATGAGCGCGATGCGGACGAGTTCGCGGGACTCAAGCAGGTCGGAGGCCAGATCGGGGGTGAAGCCCGCCAGCCTGCTCCAGAAACCGACGTACCAGGTCTGCGGGGTCTGGGCCTGCAGCCCGACCAGGTGTTCCACCGCGGTGTGGACGCCGATGTCGGCTCGCTCGATGAGCAGCTGACGGGCCAGGGTGGCGCGGTTGAGCGCTCTGAGTGAGAGGACGGTCACACGCGCTCCAAGACGACGACCGGGATCTCGCGCTTGGTGTCGCGCTGATACCTGGCGTAGGTGCCGAAGGTCTTGACCATGATGTCCCACAGCTCCGGCCGCTCGTGCGGACCGGCCGTGCGGGCCGTGGCCTGGAAGACGTCGCCGAGGACTTGGACCTCGACCGACGGATCGTCCCGCAGGTTCAGGTACCAGGACGGATTCCCGACCGATCCGCCGTTCGAGGCGACCAGCAGGTACGACTCGCCCGCGCGGCCGTAGTAGAGCGCGGTGCGGCGGAGTACCCCGGACTTGCGTCCCCGAGTGGTGAGCAACAGCGCGGCGTGGCCGTGGAAGAGGTGCCCGTCGGCGCCGTCGGTGGCCACGTAGCGCTCGATGTGCTTGGCGACCCAGCCGATGGCGTTGTCGGTGACGTCGGTCATGTCGAGCACGGTAGCGCCGCCCACCGACAGAGTTGGTGTGGGGACACGGCAGAATGAACCACTGGTCAAGGCGTGATTACCAGGAGGATGCCGCGGTGGGACATGGCGAGCTGCGTGGGGTCGTGGCGATGGACGGCCCCTCGGGCACCGGCAAATCCACTGTGGCCCGGCGTTTGGCGGGCGCGCTCGGCGCGGGCTACCTCGACACCGGGTCGATGTACCGGGCGGTGACGCTGGCCGTGCTGCGCGCGGGCGTCGACCTCACTGACGTCGGTGCCGTACACCGGGTCGCCCAGTCGGTCGACCTGCACGTGGGCACCGAGCCGAACCGGGCGACGGTCCACCTCGGCGCCGAGGACGTGGCCGCCGAGATCCGCGGCCAGCGGGTCACCCTGGCCGTCTCGGCCGTGTCCGCGGTGCCGAAGGTGCGCGAGCTGCTCGTCGCCAGGCAGCGGCAGATCATCAGCGAGGTCCGGGCCAAGCTCGGCGGCATCGTGGTCGAGGGCCGCGACATCGGCACCGTGGTCGCCCCGGACGCCGGCCTGAAGGTCTACCTGACCGCGTCGGCCGACGCGCGCGCCGCCCGGCGCACCCGACAGGACACCGCCGACGGCCGCGCGTCCACTGTGGACGCCGTCAAGGCCGATGTGGAGCGCCGCGACCGGTTCGACTCGACCCGCGCGACCTCGCCGCTGCGCGCCGCCGACGACGCCGTCGAGGTCGACACCACCGAACTCGACATCAACGGCGTGGTCGAGCACCTGCTCGACCTCGTCCGCGAGCGGGGACTCACCGGCGCGCGGGTGACCAGGTGAGCGAGTCGATCGACACAGCGAGCGCGGTGGGCACTCAGCTCCCGCCGGGCTCGAAGCCCTGGCTGCACGACCTCGGCCGCTGGATCGGCACGTGGTGCTTCAAGCCCGCGTTCCGCATCCGCGTGCACGGAATGGACCGCGTGCCCCGCACCGGGCCGGTCGTGCTGGTGGCCAACCACAGCTCCATGCTCGAACCACAGCTGATCTACGGAATGCTGCCGCGCCGTTCAGTGTTCCTGGTGAAGCAGGAGATGTTCAAAGGCGTCGCGGGCAAGGCCCTGCTCGCGATCGGCCAGGTGCCGGTCAAGCGCGGCGAGCCCGACCGCGCGCCACTGCTCACCGCGGTCGCGATCCTCAAAGACGGCGGCCTGGTCGGCATCTTCCCCGAGGGCACCCGCGGCGAGGGCGACGTCTCCGCCGCCGAACAGGGCGCGGCCTGGCTGGTCCGCCAGTCCGGCGCGGTCGTGGTGCCACTGGTCACCCGCGGCACCCGCAGGCCGGAAGGCAGCGGTCGGCGGTGGCGGCCAAGGGTCGACATGATGGTGGGCGAACCGTTCGACCTCGCGGTCGGCCGCGGGCGCACCGGCCTCACCGAGGCGACAGAAGAAATCCGGGTCCGGCTCGCCGACCTGGTCCGAGAACTTGACGAAATGCGGAAGCGATGACTGAGCTCGATGACACGCTGGATGGCACCTGGTCCGACGAGTCCGAATGGGCCTCGATCGGCGATGAGTTCGCCGACGGCGACGAGGGCGGCGCTACGCCCCAACCGGTGCTCGCCGTCGTCGGGCGGCCGAACGTCGGCAAGTCCACGCTGGTAAACCGCATCCTCGGCCGCCGCGAGGCGGTCGTGCAGGACACCCCCGGCGTGACCCGCGACCGCGTCGCCTACGACGCGCTGTGGAACGGGCGCCGCTTCACCGTCCTCGACACCGGCGGCTGGGAGCCCAAGGCCGACGGCATGGCGGCCGCGGTCGCCGCGCAGGCCGAGTACGCGATGTCGCACTCCGACGCCGTGCTGGTCGTCGTGGACGCCTCCGTTGGCGCCACGGCCACCGACGAATCCGTGTCCAAGGTGCTGCGACGCGCGAAGGTGCCGGTCATCCTGGTCGCCAACAAGGTCGACGACGACCGCCTGCTCGCCGACACCGCGTCGCTGTGGTCGCTTGGCCTCGGCGAGCCGTTCCCGGTCAGCGCCCTGCACGGCCGCAACTCCGGCGACCTGCTCGACGCCATCCTCGCCGCGCTGCCCGAGACGCCCAAGGAGAACTTCGGCGTCACCGGCGGCCCCCGCCGCGTCGCGCTGGTCGGCAAGCCGAACGTCGGCAAGTCCAGCCTGCTCAACCGGCTGACCGGCGAGAACCGCGCCGTGGTCGACTCGGTCGCGGGCACCACCGTCGACCCGGTCGACTCCATGGTCGAACTGGACGGCCAGCTGTGGCGGTTCGTCGACACGGCCGGTCTGCGCAAGCGGGTGAACTTCGCCAGCGGCACCGAGTACTACGCCTCACTGCGCACCAAGGCGGCCATCGAGTCCGCCGAGGTCGCGGTCGTGCTGCTCGACGCCAGCGAGCCGATCGCCGAGCAGGACCTGCGGGTGCTGACGATGGTCGTCGAGTCCGGCCGGGCGTGTGTGCTGGCGTTCAACAAGTGGGACCTCGTCGACGAGGACCGCCGCCTGCAGCTCGACAAGGAACTCGACCGCGGCATGGTCCGGGTGCCGTGGGCCGAGCGCGTCAACGTCTCGGCGCTGACCGGCCGCGCGGTGCGCAAGCTCGCGCCCGCGCTGCGCACTGCACTGGACTCGTGGGACCAGCGCGTGTCGACGGGGCAGCTCAACTCGTGGCTGTCGGACCTCGTGGCCGCCACTCCCCCGCCGGTCCGCAGCGGCAAGCAGCCCAAGATCCTCTTCGCCACCCAGGCGTCGGTGCGTCCGCCGACGATCGTGCTGTTCACCAGCGGGTTCCTGGAGGCGGGCTACCGCCGGTTCGTGGAGCGCAAGTTCCGCGAGACGTTCGGCTTCACCGGCAGCCCGGTCCGGATCTCGGTGCGGGTCCGCGAGAAGAAGCAGCGCAAGAACTAGCAGGCGTGGTCTCGGAGCAGCTCGGCCGTTCGTTCGGGCTGCTCCCACCAGAACAGGTGCCCGACGTCCTGGAACTTCTCCAACCGGGCGTCGGGCACCAGGCTCGCGACGTGGTCACCGTTCTTCGCGGTGATCATCTCGTCGTCGGTGCCGTGCACGACGAGGGTGGGGATCTTGACGCTCCTGAGTCGCGCTTCGGCGTCGTGCCGGGCCACGGCCTGGAACTGCATCATGATCACCGGCGACGGCACCCGCTGGGAGAGCGTGACCTCGACGAACTCACTGAACTTGGCCTCGTCGGCGCGGAATGACGGCGAGAGGTTCGCCTCGTAGGCCGCGCGCAGGATCGTGCCGACGTCGCCGCCCGCGTTGGCCGCCCGCATCATCCGCATCGGCCCAGGTCCGTCGAGGGTCCCGCCATCGGGGCCCGCGTAGGTGCAGCCGAGCGTCAGCGTCCTGATGCGGTCGGGATGGCGGACCGCGAGTTCCTGGGCGACCATGCCGCCCATCGAGATCCCCATGACATGCGCGTCGTCCCAGCCGACGGCGGTCAGCACCCCCGCGGCGTCGTCGGCCAGGTCGGCGATGGTGAACGGCGCCTCGGCCCGGTCGCTGCGACCGATGCCCCGGTGATCGAACGCGACGACGTCGAAGTCGGGTTCGAGCAGGCTCAGGAAGCGTTCGCCCCAGAGCCCGTGGTGTCCCGCCATGCCCTGGATCAGCAACAGGGGCGCACCGGCGCCGCGTCGGATGTAGTGCAGCTTGCGGTCACCCAGATCGGCGATCGGCACGGCCGGGACTCCTTATTGAGGTGGCGTCTTCCCAGCTCAAGATTAGGCTGGGCGAGGTGTTGGGGACCATCAGAGTCGTACTCGCCGACGACGAGCCACTGCTGCGCCACGGCCTCGGCGTCCTACTCAAGGCAGGCGGCGGCATCGACGTCGTCGCCGAGGCGAGCGACGGCCACGCCGCCCTGGACGCGGTCCGGCGGCATCAGCCGGACGTGCTCCTGCTGGACGTGCAGATGCCGAACCTCGGCGGCCTCGACGTGCTGCGGATGCTCCCGGACCCGCCGCCCGCCACGGCCATCCTGACCACCTTCGACCTCGACGACTACGTCGCGACGGCCCTCGAACTGGGCGCGCAGGGCTTCCTGCTCAAGGACATCGAGCCGGAGATCCTCGTCCGAGCGGTCAGAGACCTCGCCGCGGGCGGGGCGGTGCTGGACCCAAGGATCACCGCCCGCCTCCTCCCCCGCCTACGCGGCGCGGGAGTCTCCCTGAACAAGGCCCGCGCCCTGGCCACCCTGAGCGCCCGAGAGCGCCAAGTCCTCGACCTACTCGCCGACGGCCACCCCAACGCCCGCATCGCCGCCACCCTCCACCTGACGGAGGCGACGGTGAAGAGCTACGTCTCCACGACAATGACCAAACTCGGCGTCCGCAACCGAGTCCAAGCCGCCCTCCTACTCCACGGCGTCGACGTCGGCTGCCCATGACAGCGGCCCTGCGCAGGATCGCTTTCGAAGCCATGGCCGTGGGCGTCCCGCTGTCCGCGGTCCTGCTGTCCCACCCCACCCGGTTCGCCTTCGCCTTCCCCACCGCCGTGATCGCCTGCGCCCTCCTCCCGCTGCGCCTGCGCTGGCCATGGCTCGCCGTGCTCGTGTGCCTGCCCGCACTGGTCGGCGGCCTCGGCTGGCCACCGTCCGTCGTCGCCCTGTTTCACCTGGGCAGGCAGACAGATCTGCGCCCAGTGATCGCCTGGGTCACCGCCGCGTTCTTCGCCATCGCCATCCCGGTGCAGCTGGACTTCACCAGCACCGTCCCCGACCAGATCATGAGCCTCATGTTCTCCCTGGTGGCAGCGGGCGCCCCCGCAGCACTCGGCGCGGTCCTCCGCCTACACGCCCAACTCGGCGAAAGCCTCACCGAGTTGGGCGTGGCACGCCAAGCCGAACTGGAGGCCCGCGCCGACCGCGCGAGGTCCGAGGAACGCACCCGGATAGCGCGAGAGATCCACGACCACGTCGGCCACAACGCCACCCTGATAGCCGTCCAGTCAGCGGCCCTCGCCGCCACCACGACCGACCCGGCGGCTCAGGAGATCGCGCACCACCTGCGTCACCTCGCGAAACAGTCCCTCACGGAAATGCGCGCCACCCTCGCGCTGGTAGCCCCGGAACGCCACGGTCTCGAGGACATCCCCACCCTGATCACCCAGACCCGCCAGGCGGGGGTCGGGGTCACCTATGCCACCAGCCCGGTCACGACAAGCCCTTTGGTGAGCCGAGCCATCTACCGAGTCGTCCAGGAGTCCCTGACCAACGCCGTCAAACACTCCCCTGGCGCTGATGTGGACGTGCGGCTAAGCGCAGACACCGACCGAGTCCGCGTCGAAGTCACCAACGGCCCCGCCACCCACCCCCGGGAAGTTCATGCCCAAGGCGGCACCGGCCTAACTGGCCTGACCGAACGAGTCCAAACCGCGAACGGCACCTTCACCGCCGCACGAACGTCCGCGGGCGGATTCCGAGTGATCGCTGACCTACCAACCAAAGTAGGCCCGGCCGACTCGACTCCCGCCGGTATCGCCCACCCCGCCAACCAGCCATAGTCAAACCCGCCAGCGCCGTTCGGGGGCGGCGCGGGACCGAGGGGACAGCGGGGACCCGCCGATCACGGGTCCCCGCGTCGCCCCCGATTCGTTGATCCGGATGGCCGTGCGCTAGGCTTGCCAAGCACTCGCGAAAGCGGGATGTGGCCGGGCTGTGGCGCAGTTTGGTAGCGCACTTGACTGGGGGTCAAGGGGTCGCAGGTTCGAATCCTGTCAGCCCGACTGTAAAAAGGTCGGAAAACCGCAGGTCAAGGCTATGATGATCATAGCCTTGACCTGCGTCCTATTTGGACCACGTCTCACAACTTCTCACACAGCAGTGTTACGAAACGCTGTTACAAGATCAGCATCGCGCCCACTGGCGCTCGCGGCGACGATCTTGGCAACGTCGAGATCTCCCGAGTGGCACCTGCGTCCGAACTCAGCCTCCCGAGCGCCTTCCCTTCCCCTGCAAGCAGTCCAACTCCGCGTTCCCGGCGTAACGAACACGTGTTCGTGGTTTCCGGAGGAGAAGTTCGCCTCGTCCTGCGGATCCGCCTGGCCGCGCCCACCGGGCGGAGGCGTCTACGCAAATGATGCCACATCAAGTGACCGGCGAAACGACGGGTTCATTGGTTGCAGCGACGACTATGCGCAGGTCACAGGTAATGCAGCACCGCAAGACAAGGCCCTGCGACCACCGCTCAAGCCCCGCCTGCGGCCTGCCGCGAGTCAGGTGCCAGAGACTGGTCGGAGCCCGGCAAGAGCACATGGACAAACCCACCACCACCAACACGACCAGCTACGTGATGGCAGCCCGCCACGAATCTCCCGCACAGTGGGATATCGGCGCTCACGCCGCCAGCGTCGGTCGACACACCCTCCGCCAGGCTTGGCGGCCATGACAAGTCCCGTTCAAACGACCCGAACGCGGCGTTGACAACTCCGATGTGAATCGGGGTTACCCACCACGCGCGCCAAAATAGGGAAGGCCGTGTCCAGGTACACCAGCACGATTCCCAGGTCGCACTTGAACAAGCTGCACGACTTCGACATGGAGGCGCCCGCCCGGATGACCGCCCGCTCGGCGAGGCCCGTGGCGCGGTCCAACCAAACTTCGTCCCCAGTCATCGCCCACAGGTCAAGGAGCACAGCGGATTGGCCCGCGCTCCCGCACATAGGTGGGATACCTGCCGCTGTCGGTGGGCGGCGACGTAGGTGCCTGCTTCGACCGCGAGTGCGGCGTACTAGCCCTCGTTGTCGTCGAGGTCTGGCCGTGTAATGGCTCGTCCGGGCTTTGGAGCAGACCCGTTTGAGAGTCGAACGGTGCGGAAACCCGTTGTCCTGCTTGGCGTAGTCGAGCAGATCAGGGCCGCTCCCTGAGGTCAGTCCAAGCTTGATGATGACGAGCTGAGCCGATGAGGCCGTGCCAGGTCGTAGCGCAACAGGCCAGCGTGCGGCCACGAGAAGTACCGCTCGGCGGGACGCACCCGCACGACGTGGCGGTACCGACCGAGTTCGGTGACGACCCGCCGGTCGAGCTTGGCCCTCTTGCTCGCGTCGACGCGCACCGACCGCCGCAGTCCGCGGGTTGAGGCCGTCTCGCGGACTCAGCAAGCGGCATTGACCCGGGCGGACGGTTCGACCCGGACTCGGCTGTCTGCATTATCGGGATCCGCCGAATGGTTCATTGCGCCCAGGCGCGTGGGGTTATAACTACTAGTGTTTGGAATCACTGTTCTAGATGTGTCGCGGATTTCCGATTGACAACTTAACGGCCTTCCGGGCAGGCTATGTCCCGTAGAGTTCGCCATGGGGGGCGAACTCTTGGATGAGGCTGGGGGCCGTGGATTGCCACGTGATCTAGAAGGGTTCCAACTATTTCTTCGGCGCCTGCTTTGGGCGGCGCCGACTGGGGTCAGAATTTGTCGAGCGCGCGCTGGGTAAGACGGCGGCACTGCCGGTCGTCTCACGCCTCGGCTACCAGGGTCGTTCCGACGCCGTGGCGTGAGTTCGAGCCAGGCGGGGTTTCGGTGGGTCCGAATGCGTTCCGGTCGGGCACCGACGTCGCATTCGTTTTGATCCGATCAGGCTCAGCCGCAGCAATCCGGCTGTGGCATGGGAACAACGATGGGGGTGACAAACATGGACATCGAGATCATCGAGGACGGCGCTTTCGGCAACGAGTGAGCCGCCTGATCTGAGGGATGGGAGGCCGCAATCGCGGCCTCCCATCCCTCCTGAAACAAACGGGAAAGTCGGAGAAGGACATTGCCTGCCCCATTCGGGACTTCGTCAGGCGAGTTCGGAAACGCTACCCGGCGCAATGCCTGACTACTTGACGATGATCTTGACGGCTTGGTTGCGAAGGCCGCGAAGTCATCCGACCTGCTGGGGGATTCTCACATGACACCACCATTGAGGCTGGCGGTCGCCGGTGTCGGCAACAACATCTCGGCACTGCTGCAGGGCACGTACTTCTACCGCGGGCTCGCCGAGCGGCTGCCCGAGACGGAATTTCCTGGTGTGCTGCGTCCGCGGATCGGTGGCCTGTCGGTTTCCGATGTCGAATTCGTCGCGGCCCTGGACATCCACCCGGACAAGGTCGGCCGTGACCTGACCGCCGCGGTGCTGACCGAGCCGAACAACTACCCGCTGCTCGACACTGTCGTGCCGGATCAAGGCGTGCTGGTCGAGCAGGGTCTTGTCGAGTCGCACGACGACGCCGACCTCGACCGGCTCGCCGGGCGGCTACGCGAGGCGGGTGCGGAGGTTTTGCTCTATTCGCTGCCGACCGGCCTGCAGTGGGCGGCGGATGCCTACGCCGAGGTCGCGTTGCGCGCGGGGCTGGCTTTCGTGAACTGCACGCCCGAGTCCGTTGCCCGCAACGAGGACGTCCTGCGCCGATTCGTCGCCGCGGGACTGCCGCTGATCGGCGACGATCTCGCCAGCCACCTCGGTACCTCGATCGTGCACCGGAGGCTGTTGCAGCTCCTCGGCGAGCGAGGTATCACGCTGGAGAGCTCGTATCAGCTCAACCTCGGCGGCAACGAGGACTTCCGCAATCTCCGCGAGCACGGCGCGAGCAAGCGGGAGTCCAAGCTGAACGCCCTCGCGGGTGACGCGGCGACCCTCGGCAAGGTCGAGGTGATTCCGTCCGCGGGGTATGTCTCGCACCTGCGGGACAACAAGGTCGCCTATGTCAACGTCGAGGCGCGCGGTTGGGCGAACACCCCGGTCACGGTCGAGCTGCGGCTGAAGGTACAGGACTCGAGCAACGCCGCAGGCGTGATCATCGACCTCATCAGGGTCGCTGCGGCGGCCAAGCGCGCGGGACTGTCCGGCTACATCGAGGCGGTGACCCTGCAGCTCAAGTCACCCGCGGGCGGCCACCACGCCCATACCGACGAGTCGATCGAGGCCAGCCTGGCCGCGCTGGACGCGCCGCTGGCCGCTGCTGTCTGACCACCCGCTGACATGTCGACCCACAGCGAGCCCCACAGCGAGGCCCCCAGAATCGGGATCCTGGTTTTCCACCACGTCGATGAGCTCGACGTGGTCGGGGCCTACGAACCACTGGCCAAAGCGGCACGTTGTCCGGATCATCCCGGAGCGCTGGCCCCACCGATGCTCCTGGGCACCACGCCCAGGGTCAGCGGATCCAATGGCCTGTCGATCGGTGATGTCCGGCCCTTGGGTGACGCGCGGCGCTGTCACGCCCTGATCGTTCCGGGAGGTACGGGGATCGCGGAGGCTTGCGGCGATGAGGTTCTGGTGCGAACGGTGCGCGAGGCGTATGAGTCGGGCGGGCCGATGTACTCGGTCTGCTCCGGTGCGTTCCTCCTTGCGGCGGCAGGCGTGCTGGCCGGTCGGCGCGTGGCGGTGCACCACGGCAAGACGGCCCGGTTGGCCGAGGCCGCCGGTCCCGGCGCCACGGTGGGCAGTTCCGGAATGACCGTCCACGGTCGGATCACCAGCGTCGGCGGCTTCGACTCAGGGGTGAAGGCGCTGACGATCGGATTCGCCGCGCTGGCCCGATTCTCGCCCACGTGTGTGGCGTGTGTCAGCGAACGAATGGAAGTGAGAGCGTCGTGAGCCAGTTGACCGATACCGCCTCCGGTGCCGACCCCAAGGGGTATGTGCTGGTAACTGGCGCGAGCCGGGGCATCGGCCGCGGCGTCGCCCGGCGGCTCGCCGAGCAAGGGTTCGACCTGGTGCTGTGGGCCAGGACGGCGGGCGACCTCGCGAAGACCGAGGGCCTCGTCGGTGATCGCGGCATCGAGGTGCGGACCGCGGTCGTCGACGTCGCGGATCCGGACTCCGTCGCGGGCGCGGGCGCGGATTCCTTACAGGGGTTGAGTTCGCTGCGCGGGCTCGTGGTCAACGCGGGCGGCGGAAGCTGGAACACCGTGGAGGAGATGTCGACCGACCAGTGGCGCGACATGATCGGCACGAACCTCGACGGCGCCTTCCACACCGTCCACCGCGCCCTACCGCTGCTGCGCGCCAATCCGTGGGCACAGTTGATCGGTATCTCGTCGGACTCGGCCCAGTTCTCCTTCCCCACCCGCGGTGCGTACTGCGCGGCCAAAGCCGGCCTGGCCTCCTTGCTGGAGACCGTGCGCCGGGAGACGCGCGACACGGGCCTGCGGGTGTCGACGGTCTCGCTGAGTCGAGTCGACACCTACTTCCGTGGCAAGCAGCCAGGAACCCGCCCAGAGGCGCTGTCCATCGAGGACGCGGCTCTCGTGGTGTCCGGCATCTTCACTCTGCCGTGGCGGGTGGAGATCCGCGACATCGAGGCCTCGGCGATCACCAGCACGTTCGGGCCGTACCCAGAGCACTGCGGCGACAGGGAAGGACCACGCCCATGACGGACCGCACGCTCCTTCACCCACCAGGTCACAGCCGGCCAATCGGCCGCTACTCGGCCGGAGTCGCGGTGGACATCGGCGCAGGGCGAGTCTTGGTCGCCGTCAGCGGCCAGGTGGCGACCGACGACGAGGGGAAGACCCTCGGCGTGGGCGATCCCGCCGCGCAGGCGGAAGTCGTCTTCCAACGCCTGTCGGCCGTTCTTGACGCGGCGGGCGGCTCGGTGGCCGACCTGGTGAGTGTGATCATCTATCTGACCGACATCACCCACTTCCCCGCGATCTCCGCGGTGCGGGACAGGGTGTTCGCCGACAGCGCGCCCGCGAGCACACTCGTGGAGGTCTCGCGGCTGGCCGATCCCGACCACCTAGTGGAGATCTCGGGAACGGCGGTGGTGCACCGCACCGACCGGGAGAGCGGATGAACGGCAACAGGACGCCGCCGAGGGTCTTGGTGGTCGGTGGGCTCAACGAAGACATCCATCTCACGGTGAGCGCGCCCCCCGCCGACGACGGGACCGCGTTGGTCACGTCTTGGACGATCGGCGACGGCGGCCACGCGGGGAACTGCGCGGCGGGCATCGCCGCACTCGGTGGACGGGCGGGTGTGCTCGCAGCGGTGGGGTCGGACGAAGCGGCCGATCGGCTCATCGACGGGCTGCGCGCGACGGGCGTCGATGTGAGCGCGATCGTCCGGGTGGCGGGCGTGCCGAGCGGACGCGTGGTCATCCCAACCTTTCCTGATCACCGCGCCATGCTCATGTACCGCGGTGCCAACGACGCTCTGCTCGCCCAACCGGGCATGCGGGTCGACCTCGCTGGGTATGACGCTGTCGTCATCCTCGATCCGAGCCGGGCCGCGGTGGTCGCCGTGTGCGCCGCCGCCGCGACATCGGGCGTTCCGGTCTTCTGGAATCCGGGCGGCCTGCACAGCCAGGCCGACTGGCTGCTGCCGACGGCGTCGGCGGCGACCGCCTTGCTCATGAACCGGGTTGAGTTCGCCGACGCGTTCGGACGGCGCCCTGACCCGGTCGGGATCACCGCGGCGCGGGTGCGGGCGCGGGTGTCTCAATTGGTCGTGACCCTGGGTGAGGACGGCGCGCTGGCCTGCACGGCCGATGGGCTCTACCGTGCTCCGGCGATGCCGGTCGGGGTCGTCGACGAGACAGGGGCGGGCGACGCGTTCACCGCGGCGTACGTACTCGGGTACCTCGCCACGGGCGACATGGGGATCGCGATTCGCTCGGGATGCGCCGCGGGGGCGCTCGCGGTCAACCGGTCGGGGGCCCGAGCCGCGCTTCCGTCGCTCGCTGAACTCATATCCTCAGTGGAACGGCCAACCGCGTGATGGCCACCATCACTGTGCCGAGCGCGCTCTCCCGGCTTCCCGAGAAGATCGCCGCGTTCGCGGCGGACCCCTACTTCCGCGACGCGTGGGACGACCTGTCCACCGTGGTCGGCGATGGGTCGGAGATCGCCGCGCTGCTCGCCGACGCGGCACCGCTGGTGCTTCGCCCCGACGCCCTCGTCTCGGGTCGGGCAAGGCGAGTGCTTGAGTCCGTGTACGCCGCCGGGTTCACGCCTGTCGCCATGGCTTGGTTCACCTTCAGCAGACACGTGATCAGGGAGACCTGGCGATATCAGCTCAACGTCGCCACCCGTGATCGTATCGACGTGATGGACATGGTGCTGCGGGGCGAGGACGCCGTCTATATCCTGCTGGAGAAGCCGGACCGGCCACGCGACGTTCCCGCCACCTCGTTACTGAGCGACATGAAGGGGCCGAGCGCGCCCGAGGATCGGCGGCCCGAACACCTGCGGTCTCTCGCCGGAAGCGCCCAGGAATCCGTCCTCACCTATGTGCATGTCGCCGACGAGCCCGCCGACATCGTCCGCGAACTCGGCGTGTTCTTCGACCGTCCACAGCGGCGCAAGCTGTTCGGCTCCCTCGGCGCGCGGCGCGATCTCGGCGAGTCGGTGATAGCCGAGATCGACGATCGAACCCGGACCGCCGATCTCGGCTACGACACCGCGTTGTCGCGACTGGCCAGATTGGCCGAAGGACAACCTGGCCTGGCACAACCGCTGATCAGGCTGCTTTCCCGGATCGAGGCAGGCGACGGGTCCTGCTGGCGCGACCTGCTCGATCACGTCGAGCGGACCGGGCTGCCGCTGTCCAGATGGGGCAAGGCAGCCATCGCGGCCAGGCTCGGCGCCCGCCACCTCGATGCGACACCGACCGTTCCCGACGTCAAAAGCGAAGCATGGAGCGTCCAGTGACCGACATATCCACCACCGTCACGGTGGCTCACCTCGCCGCCGCCAAGGGCATCCCCGCCGATGTGCTGGCGCGCTTCGGACTTCGGGACAGCCCGCTGGGTGTGCTGTTCGGCTATCAGGGCCTCAACGGTGTTCCGGCGCGGACTCGGATCCGCCATGGCCTGCGCGGAGCGGGCGGATCCCGCTGGGCCGATGGCAACGAACCCATCGCGCCCTACCTGAACGCCGACAGCCAGCGTCGCGCGGCCGAACTCGGTTACCACATCCTCGTCGAGGGCGAGTCGGACTGCTGGGCGGCGTGGCTCCACGGCTTCCCCGCGCTGGGGATCCCCGGACCGGATCGGTTTTACACCATCACGATCGCTCACCTCGCTGGGGTGAACCGGGTCTATCTCCAGGTCGAGGCCGAGAACCCGATCACGTACCCGCACGGGGTCGCCCGCTACCTCGACGCCGTGGCCGATCACCTGCGGACGATCGGATTCGCAGGCGATGTACTGCTGCTGCGGCACGACGGCGTGGACGACCTGGCCGATCTGAACGCAGAGCATTCTGCCGACTTCGCCGAGCGGCTCCGCGCCGCTCTCGACGCCACCACACCCACCGACCCGATGTCAACCACTGGGAAAACTCGAAAGGAGATCGCCGTGCTCGACGCGATCGACACCGCGTTCGACGATCTGGACTGGGAGAACCTCGAAGCCGCACACGACGCGGCGGACCACGCCCTCATCGCGCTGTCCGAACCGGTCGTGCTGGGCAAGCTGCTCCGCCGTCTCGAGGACACCCCCGAGCTTGTCGCCATGTGCGAACACTTCCTGAGCTTCACCAAGCTTGTCCTGCATGACAATCCGCGCAGCGGCCTGCGGATCCGCCTTCACCTCTTCGGGGAGGAGATGGTCGAGGAAGCACACAACCACCGGAACTCATTCACCACAAGGATCCTTCGCGGCGGCTATCGCCACTTCCTCTACGGCAACGTCGAACAGTTGTGGGACGAGAACCGCGTCATCGGCAACCCGAGTCCCCGGTTGATCCACGACCAGCGTGCCGGGCACGTCTACACGATCCATCACGCGTTCGTGCACTCGACCTACGCGACTCCGGGAACGGTCAGCCTTGTCGTGCAAGGACCCCGGGTGCGGCAGGACTTCAAGATCCACGAGCTCAAGACCGGCGTGTCCCGGAATCGCCTTGGCGCCGATGAGGCCATGGGTACGCAGGAGGACGGGGAGCGACTGCTCAACCGGGCCGACGTCAGCGCGTTGCGTGAACAGGTCATCGAGTGGGGTCTGGCCGAGTAGCGAAGTCGCGCAAGAAGTGTCCACGCTGGAGGGTGAGCGCATGAATGACGACCTTGAGCGGATGCTCGACCACGCAGTCGCGGCGGTGACCGAGGCAGGCGAGTTGATCGCCTCGATGCATGCCCGGCGCGCGGTCGACGTCGACTACAAAGACGGTGTCGAACCAGTCACCTCAGCCGATCTGGCCTGTGACGCGCTGCTTCAGCAGTGTGTCCTGGGGCGCTATCCCCGGCACCGAATCCTGTCGGAGGAAGGCGCGGCGTCCGACGACCTCACCGGGCCCGTGTGGGTGATCGACCCGATCGACGGCACCGCCAACTACGCGCGAGGGCACCGCTACGTCGCGATCTCCGCCGCCTTCTGCGTGAACGGCGTGGCGCAAGTGGGCGTGGTGCACGCGCCATGGCTGGGTGAGACCTTCACCGCGATCAGGGGCGGCGGGGCCCACCTCAACGGCACTCGGATCGAGCCGAGCGCGGTCACCGAGCTGGCGCGGTCAGTGGTCAGCACCGGGTTCCCGCAGCGGCGTGATGGCATCGAACCGCTGGTCGAGCGGGTCCGTCGCCTGCTCACCCAGTGCCAGGACATCCGACGGGCGGCGTCACCGGCGTTGGACATCTGTTGGGTGGCCGCGGGACGGCTGGACGCCCACACTGAGTCGCTGGCGCCGTGGGACGTGGCCGCTGCCTGCCTTGTCGCCACCGAAGCGGGCGCGATCCGCGGCCGGGTCACCGACCGGGCCTCGACTTGGCCCCCCGACCTTTGCGGGGACGGGCTGCTCGTGTCGGCGCCCGGCG
This sequence comes from Actinokineospora sp., assembly GCA_035540215.1. Lineage (GTDB taxonomy): Bacteria > Actinomycetota > Actinomycetes > Mycobacteriales > Pseudonocardiaceae > Actinokineospora. The sequence goes on from DATLIA010000026.1 coordinate 55,456, forward strand.
TGCACGAGGACCTCAAACGACTGCTGGCCGGGATCGAAGGGAGCTGAGCCGGTGTCGCCCACCACAACGACAACACTACGCGACGATGTCGGGGAACTCCTGGCGTCGGCCGGTGTCGAGCTGACCGGAACCACGATCGACCTCAACGTCGCACGGCTCGCCCTGTGCTCCAACCTCCCGGAGTTCCAGGGCCGTCGCTACTTCGCGCGGTTCGATGAGGCCACGACCCCGGAGTACCGGCTCAACTGCGTCGACCTCGACGCACACCGGCTGGATGAAGCGTCGCTCGACCGCGTCGCCGATCGAACCTTCCGGGCGAAGCGCTTCCGCACCGGCTTCTACCTGACCCACCACTTCGGGCCGCCCGCGTGGATCACCACCCGCGGCAAGGAGACGACGATCTTCGGGCGTGACCTGGAGAAGATCGTCTGGACTTACTACATCAAGCAGATGTTGACCACACTCTGCGCCGACCACGGCTGGCTGCATCTCAAGGCCGCGGGCCTGGTAGGCCCGGATGGCGGCGCGACACTGCTGTTCGGCCGCGGCAGCGGCGGCAAAACCGTGTTCCTGACCCAGTCGTGTCTGGCCGGGGCCGGCTTCCTGACCAACACCCACGTCGTCATCCAGGGTGATGTGGCCTTCGGAGTCCCGTCGGCGATGCGCGTGCGCGACGACGCCTGCTTCGGGGCCATGATCAGGGAACTCGCACTGCCGCGACACCTGCAGTCGGACGAGTACGTTCTCGATCCGAATCAGGCGTTTCCAGCGGCGGTCGACAGCGCGCCCGTGCGAAACCTGTGCGTCATCGATTACCGGCCGGAGTTCGACCGCGGGATCCGGCGACTGGATCCGCGGCGGTTCTATCAGTTCATCGATCAGTTCGCCTTTCCGCCGAGCACCTACGGCCTCAAAGACGACCTGCTCGCACACGTCGGCGGCGACATGGACCACTATCTCGACGCCTACGGTCGGATGAAGGACACCATGCGAACCACGGTCGAGAACGCCAATCTGTTTCACATCAACGTGGACATGCTCGACCCGGACCAGCGCGCTCGCGCGTTGGAAGTCCTCTTCTCCTGACCCCACAACGATTCCAAGGATGTCAACAGTGCGACTCATGGTCGTCGGTACGGGCTTTGGCGAGATCCATCTGAACTGGCTGGCGGCCTGCCCCGCCGTCAAGGTCGACTATCTCGCTTACGCGAACAACCGTGGGCGTGCCGAGAAGTCGGCCGCCGACCACGGGGTCGCCAACGTCACCGACGACCCAATGTCGGTGATCGCCGACCGGAGCGTCGACGGCGTCGTCGTCGTCACGCCGCCCGCATGCCATGAACCACTAGCGCTCGCCGCGCTCGGCGCGGGTTTGCTCGTGGTGACCGACAAACCCCTGGCCGAGTCGGTCGCGGCGGCGGAGCGCATGACGGCGGCGGCGGACGGCAACGGCTTCGTCACCTTCCAATGGCGCTTCCACCCGGCTTTCCAGACCTTGCGTCACCTGGTCCTGTCGGGCGAGCTCGGCGACATCGTCGACATCGATCTGCAGTTCCACCACGACTTCCTCGCGGGGCCGAGCACCGCGTGGCCGTGGCGTCACCTGATCACGGACGCGGGCGCGGGCACGCTGGGCGACCAAGGCGTGCACCTGTTCGATCTTCTCCGATTCACCGCCCCCGGCGATTGGCGTGTCGACTGGGCGGACCTGACTGTCGTCTGGCCGGAGCGATCCGGCGACGACGGCATGGTGGTGGGCCAGACAGAAGACGTGGCAAGTGTGCAAATGACCGACCACCACACGGCCGGACGTTCGGCCCGAGTGTTCACCTCACGAGTGTCTGTGGGCCATCGGTCCCTTCGGGTCAGCGTGGTCGGGACTGGCGGCACAGGTATCGCCGAAGTCAACCCCGACGACGGATCAGGCTCGCTTCGCACCAACACCTCGACCACGACCTCGTGGGCGGTCACCGACTACGCCGGGGTGTCGGTCAATCCGTACGCGAGTTGGCTCGGATCCGCTTCGAGTTCGGCCGCTGCCGCCCACGCCGCTACCTTCGCCGATGGCCTCGCCGCGCAGCGGATGATGCACGAGGCCGCGGAATTCGCGCGGTGAACTACCACCCAGCCGAGCGCACGACGTCGAGGCACTGCGCCACGAGGTCGGCGGGATCGTCGTCGGCTCGCAACACCGTCAGGCCGTTCGCCTCGGCCATTCGCATCAACGCGGTGTTGTAGCGTTCGACGAACGCCACGTCCTGATCGAACCGGCCGGGCATCGGCCCGTCCCGCCGCACGATCCGGTCCACGAACATCTCGGCTGAACCATCGAGCACGAAACAGAAGTCCGGCCTGACAATCGAGGCGACAGCATCGACCAACCACACCGGCGGGGTCAGGCCGCGAGCCTCGAACAGGGCAAGCATGTCGAACAGGTAGCGGTTGCCGACCACGAACTCGCCGCGAGCCAAGGCGGGCAATAGCACGGTGGCCTGGTGGAAATGGCAATCCGCGAGGTTGAAGTGCATCAAGGCTTCCTCGGGAAGCACTTGCCCGTCACCGACCCCGAACAGGGTCCGGCGAGTGTTCGCGTCGTTGCGCCACCAGGGCGTCGGCGCCCATGCGGGCACGCAGAACCTGGTCGGCGCGATCGCGGCCAGCAACCCTTCCTCCAAGGTGGACTTGCCACTCCCGTCGAAGCCGCAAATCGCCAGCAGCGCTCCCGGCTGACCGTGTGGCTCCAGGTAGATCTTCATCTTGCTCCCAATTCCCGGAACGTGAGAGGCAGGCGCGGGCCGCACCCATCTCATAGGACTTTCGCGGCGCTCGACGCGCGCTCACACCACCAGTGGAACTCGGCGGGCTCGCCCGCCGCGGCATCCAGTGCCTTGCGCCAGCCTCTGATCAGAATTCCACACAGGACCGTCATGGCTTGGTGGAGCTCGTGCGAACGTCGATCGATCGTCGAGTATGACGTGTACGCCGCCATCGCCTCGTCGAGCGAGACCGGCAGGACGCGGGAGTTCATAGCCAAGAACCACCCCAGCTCGATCGCGGCAGGGGCGATCATCGGCATGGACCAATCGATGAGAGACAGGGTGCCGTCCGGGCGGATGCCGATGTTGTCGAGCTTGAGATCACCATGCAGAAGACAGTTCGGCAACAGGCCCAGCGCGCGCTCGACAGGGCTCATGTCGTCGAACAGGGAACGAACCAGATTCCCGATAGTCGTTGGCGCGTACTCGAAGAACAGCTCCCAACCTCGCAGAATGTCGCCTGCGATCCGGAAGTCGGCCAGCTTCTCGGGATCAGGCATGAAGAGGGTGAGGCGATCTTTTGTCGAACACCACGGTATGTCGAGCTCGATCGGCGGCGCGGCCGAGTGCAGGCGGCCCATCCCGAGCAGCGTTGTTCCGAGCTGGGCGTGGGTCAGTGGCTCATTGGGCAGCAGATACTCGGAGATGTCACGCATCAGGATCGAGAAGACGGCGCCGTCCTGAGCGGACCCGATCGCCGGGGAGGTGACCTGATCGGCGCCGACGCGAGAGGAGTTCGCCAGCACCGCCTCCCTGCACCTTTGGTCCGAAGTCGCCCGCATGATCCAATCGGTGTGGGTCGACGTCACCTTCAGCACGAACGGGGCGCCTTCTTGATCGGCTCTCCGATAGATCCGAGCTCCGGAGAATCCGTTCCTGTTCGTTTCCGTCCAGCCCGTCGACGAGACTCCATGCGTACGGAGCAGCCGCTTCAGATTGTCGAGGTCGTCAAAGCTCGTCATTCGGGGTCCGCGCTCCACCACTTCACGCCTCGGCGAGTGCCTGTAGGTAGCGGATCGGGTCCGAGTTGAAGACCGCGCCCCCCGACACGAGCAGAGTCGCACCGGAAACGTACGAGGACGCGTCGGAAGCCATGTACAGCGCGGCGTTCGCGACGTCGGACGGCTGACCGATCCGGCCGAGCGGGTAATACCGCGATCGCTGCCGCACGATCTCGGGCGTGGCCAAGAAGGGTTCGAGGAGCGGCGTCTGCACCAGTCCGGGCGCGATCGCGTTGACCCGAATGTTGTAGCGCCCCAGCTCCACCGCCATGGACTGCATCATGTGCGTGATGGCGGCCTTGGCGGCGCCGTAAACCCCTTCGCCGCCAGGGCAGGCGTTGAGCGCGTCAAGCGAGCTGATGAAGATCAAAGATCCGCCTGTCCCACCCGCACGCATGGCTCGGGCGGCGGCCTGTGCCCCGTACACATAGGACGAGACGTTCAACGTCCACATCTCAGCCATGGCGTCGGACTCGACATCGATCCAGTCACACATCGCGCCGTCCACGAACCCGCCCGCGTTGTTGACCCAGACGTCGATGGTGCCGTACGTCTCGATCGCGGCCGCGGCGAGCGCGTCGACCTCGCCCTTTCTGGTCACATCTGTCCTGATGACAGCGGCCTTGCCGCCGATGCTCTCGATGTCCTGCTTGAGCTTGGCCAGTTCGTCGACGCTGCGCGCGGCGCCGACGACCCTCCCGCCATTCTTCGCGTAGATCATGGCGATCGCGTGGCCGATTCCACGCCCCGCTCCCGTGACCACGCACACCTTGCCGCTGACGTCGAACATTCTGGTTCCTGCTTCCTGAGTCCTGTGGCGACAGTCGACTACTTCTTGGGCGGCGCGTCGAGGCCGATCGCCAGGCTGCTGAACTGCTCGGCCGCGGCGTCCCACCCGAGCGCAGCGTGGTGGGCCGCGGCGTGGACGTCGCGGTACAGGCGCTGAATCGGGTCCGAGTCCATGATCGCCCTGGCGCCGCTCGCCCCGTACAGGCCGTTGACGGCCTGCACGCACAGCCTGATGGTGAACGACGCGTCCCGCACGAACCGCGCGCGTTCCAGGGGCGAGAACGATCCGCCCTGGTCGGCCCGGTCAAGGATCTCCCGAACACTGGCGCGGTGCAGCGTGCGCGCGGTGTCGACCTCGGCGGCCGCCTCGGCCAGCCGGAGCTGCCGCGACACGGAGTTCGCGGTCCGGCCGGGACCGGTGCCGCGGATGGTCCGCGACATGAACTCATCCACTACGCCCTGCGCCATGCCGACGACCGGGGCGGCCAGCGCCCACTCGAGGAACACCCTCAGGGGGGCCCGGTAGCTCGCGCGCTTGTGCAACTCCCACCCCGTGTGATCACTGTCGCCCGCGCGACTTGGGTGGATCGTGCGGTGTTCGGGCACGAAGACATCGCGCACGACGAGGTCCTTGCTGCCGGTGCCCCGCAGTCCTGCGGCGAACCAGGTGTCGACGATCTCGACGTCGGCCCGCGGCACCATCAGCCACAGCCTTTCGTCGGAGCTCATGCCGCAGGCCACCATGAACCAGCTCGCCGCGTCGCAGCCGCTGGAGAAGGTCCACTGGCCGGACACGCGGAAACCTCCGCGCACGCGTTCGGCCGTGCCGCCTGCCGGATTGAGCGCGCTGGAGACCAGCGAGTCCGGCCCGGCGGAGTAGTACTCCTCCTGACACCGCTCCGGGAAGTAGCCGAGCCACCAGTTGTGCGTCGTCCAGATCGAGTAGCACCAAGCCGTCGAGCCACACCCGCGCCCGAGTTCATACGCGACCGCGAACGCCGTGTCGAGATCGAGGCCCGCACCGCCGAACCGATCGGGATTTCCGATGCGAACCAGGCCTGCGGAGAGCAGATCTTGGACCGACTCGGGAGGCACCAGGCGTAGCTGCTCGGCCCGCGCCGCCCGCTCCCGCAGCACGGGCACCAGGGTCGAGGCCCGTTCGAGCAGGGCGTCTCGTGGGCTGCTCGCACTCGTGACGCGCGAATCGCCGAGTCCGTCAGGCGAGCCGAAAGGGTCAGCCGCGTCGCGTCGAAGCGCGGCGGAGAACGGCAGTGGTTGAGGCATCGGTTCTTCCATCAGTCGAGAACCTTCATCGGTTCACGCCATTCACTTCTTTCGTGGTATGCGGTTCAGCTCACTGCGGCGCGGAAACACCAGTATGCACCAGCCCGCCGAGCGCCATGGCGCTTTTGTCACAACCGAAGCCGCCCATCCGATCTAGATGTGTGTTTACCACCGATCTAGTCCGCTTGGCATATCCTGGTTGACAACGGAACACACTTCGAGGCAGGCTTGCCACCACGGGTTCGCCATGGGGGGCGAGCACTGTACGGCTGGGGGGCTGGGTGGGTTTCGCGCATGGGCTGGACGTGTTTCAGCCATTCCTGCGGCGCTTGAGTTCAGGCTCGCGGTGGAGTGAGATCTTTGTCGAGACCGCACTAGAGTTGCGTGCCGACCTCATCGACGGCGCGCCTCGGGTTTTCCTGCAAGAAGCGCTGGGAGTCGCGATCCGGCGTCGATCAGATGGATCGGACCTGTTCGCCTCCGCCACGATCGGAACCGGGGACGAACTGGACCGACTGGTGGCTCAGCTGGCCGGAAGTGGCACAGCCGATCCTGACTCCCCACTGCCTTCTCACATCGTTCCGCCGTCGTGGCCGGAGTTCGACCCGAGTCGGCTCGATGGGCTGGTCGCGGGCATCGACGCGGTCGCGGCAGGCTTCCATGCCGGGTTGGGCGACGGCGGTGCCGACGGCGGACGAGCGACGGTGCGCGTGCGGGATCGCCGATACGCCGTGCTGAACTCCGACGGCGAAGGATGCGACGAGAGCGCTCTGCAGGTCCATCTCGTCGCCGCCGCCTCGGCCGGAAACGCCACGGGACACTCCGGTCTTGCCCGGACAGCCGTCTGCGACCTGACCACCGCGGCGGGCCACGAACTGGGCATGCAAGCCGCGCTTCAGGCATCCAGGTTGCGGGAGGCGCACCGCCCGACGTCCGGGCCGCGTGGGGTCGTGTTCGGCCCCAAACCCGCTGGAATGCTGGTGCATGAGGTGATCGGCCACGGTCTGGAGTCCGACGCGGTGATGACGCGGTCGGCCTTGTGGAACACCCGCGGGTCGGCGTTCGGTCCGCCTGGTCTCCAGGTGGTGGACGACGGGCGACGGCCCGATGCCTGGGAGCGCGTGGCCGCTGACGAGGAGGCCACGCCGCTGACCGAGACCGTGCTTGTCGCCGACGGCCACGTTGTGGGTGCGCTGACCGACAAGGTACGCGCACGGGCGCTCGGGCTGCCTGCCTCCGGCCATGGGCGGCGCGGCGGATTCGCCAACGCTCCCCTGCCGCGGGTTCGGCACACCGTGGTGGCGGCCGGCCGCGACGAACCCGATGCGATCGTCGGTGACACCGGCGACGGAATCCTCGTGCACGCGGTCGACAGCGGCGAGGCGACCGTGCGAGACGGTCGTTTCACCATCAAAGTCCTTGAGGCCCAAGAGATCACCGGCGGCAGGCTCGGCAGGCGGCTGACCGACTTCACGATCACCGGCGACCTCGACGCCTTCCAGCGCGTCGACGGCATCGGCCACGACGTGACGCCGTATCATGCCCTGTGTGGACGGGGCATGAACTGGCTGCCCATCTCCGGCGAGGCTCCTACTTTGCGGCTGATGGACGTCATGATCCATGGGCGGGTTGCCTGATGGGTCACGACATCGGTCGCGCGGTGCCCGCCGTGCTCGCCACAGCCGAGCCCGGTGAGCGCCTGGAGGTGTTCACCAGGCGGGTCGACAGCACGGTCCTCACGGCGCGGCCCGATGGCACGTCGACGTGTCAGCGCTCGGATCAATGGCAGATCGAGGTGCGTTCGGTCCGCGGCGGGCGATTCGGCGCGGCGACGACGACGGTCGCGAGCGCAGACGGTGTCCTGCGTGCGCGCGACGCCGCCCGCGCGCTCTGGCGGCTGGCCGCACAGCCTTGTGTCGGCCACGGAGAACTCGCCGAGCTCGATCACCCGAGCACGCCGTCGAATCACGACCTGGACGCGGTCGCCTCCGCCGTGAGGTCCGAAGTGGACGATGTCGTGGTCACGGTCGCGCAGACGAACGGCTCGGTGTCGATCTCGGACTCGGACGGCCGCGTCGGCGGCTACCACCGAGGCGAGGCGCAGCTCAACCTCCGCGCGGCCGCGCCGTCGCCGGGCGGGGCGCTGGGCACCGCGCTAGCGCGCACGCCCGCCAATCTCGACATCCCCGCCGCGATCGGTGAGTTGCGCGCGGCTCGGGCTCGACTCGGCGGTGCCCGCGGGTCGGTCGGCGCAGCCGAGTGGGTGGTGTTGGCGCCACTGGCGTCCGCCCAACTGCTCAGCCATCTCGCGAACGGATTCTGTCTGCCTGGCGACGGAGACGGGAACCGGCTGGTACCGGGCACATCCGTCGCGGCGACCACAGTGTCCATTGTGGATGACGGCACGCCGAGTGGCGGCCCCGCGGGTATACCGTTCGACGACGAAGGTGTGCCCACCCGACGCACCGAGGTGGTCAGCCGGGGCGAGTTGCGCGCACAGCTCGGTGGATTGCCACTGGCGGTGGCGACCGGAAACGCCCGACGCGCGGGCTGGCGGCACGGGCTCACCGTGACCCCCTCGAACATGTATCTGGTGCCCGACGGCCCTGATCGGGTGGACCTCGGGGCGCTCTGCGGTGACGGCGTGTACGTCGAGCAGATCAGCGGCGTTCGGCGCCGAGTAGTGGATCTGACCACCACGCGCCTGCAGCTCACGCTGCGGGGCGCCGCCGTTCACCGCGGCGAGACGGTCGGTCCGGTGCAAGGTCTCCTGGGACTGACCGGGGTGAGCTTGCTCAGCGCGGTGCGAGCCGTGCGGGGCGCGACCAGGTTCTATCGGGTCAATGGAGTCTTCGGCGGATCCGAATGCGTCCTCGACGGAATCGACGTCGCGTTCGCGTGAGCCGAACGAACTCGCCGCGCCAATCCGGCCGCGGCATGGGAACAAAACGATGGGGGTGACGAACATGGACATCGAGATCATCGAGGACGGCGCTTTCGGCAACGAGTGAGCCCGCTGACCTGAGCCGGGTGGGAGGCCGCGATCGCGGCCTCCCACCGCCACGAACGGATACGAAGAGAAGTCGGAGAACGATTGTCGTGCGTCACGCTATTGAAGTCGAAGGCCTGACTCGGCGGTTCGGCCGAGGAGCCCAGGAGGTTGTCGCGCTCGACGACGTGTCGTTCACGGTCGGGGCGGGTGAGATCCTCGCGCTGCTGGGCGCCAATGGCGCGGGCAAGACGACACTCGCGAAGATCCTTTCGACCCTGCTGCTCCCGACGTCGGGTACCGCCAGGGTCAACGGCCTGGACATCGTGCGCGATGAGCGGAAGGTGCGCGCCTGCACCGCTGTCGTGTTCGGCGGTGATCGCGGACTCTACGGACAGCTCAGCGCGCTGGACAATCTCCGCTACTTCTCGGTGCTCAACGGTGTCGGCCGCGCCGGGCTGCAAGCCCGGCTGCAGGGGGTTCTCGACGAGGTCGGCATCGCGCACGCGGCCGATCGTCCCGTGGAGACATTCTCCAAGGGGATGAAGCAGCGACTCCACATCGCGATCGGGATCATCTCCCAGCCGCAGGTCCTGCTGCTGGATGAACCGACCGTCGGCTTGGACCCGATCGAGGCGCAGCGGCTCCGCGAGGCCATCGCGGGCCTGCGCTCGCGAGGCGTCACGGTGCTGCTCACCAGCCACTATCTGCTGGACGTCGAGCGGCTGGCCGACCGGGTGATGGTGCTGGGCAACGGCCGCATCAGCCACGACATGTCGCTGCCGGAGTTCGTCCGCCAGGCGGGTTACGCAGCGATGGTGGTGATCACGGGAAGCGGATCTGCCCCGCGCACGAGTGCGCTTGCCGCGGCGGGACTGGACGAGGCCGCACGATCCGACGACGGCCATCGCTGGGAGGTCCGCATCCGGATCCGCCAGTGGAGCCCGGACATCTTCGCCATCATCTCGCACACGTTCGCCGACTCCGTCGTCGATGACGTGAAGGTCGAGCAGGTGCGGCTGGAGGACGCGTTCGCCGCGGTCACGGGACGAGCCCGATGAGGCGCGACGCCGCCACCGCGGGCCCGGTGCTCGCGCTCGTCGAGTCCGCGCGGATCCAGTTCCACCTGGCCCGGCGCTATCCGATGATGATCGTGCTCAACGTCGTGCAGCCGCTGGCCCTGCTCGCCATCGTCCTGCAGCGCACGGACAACGGCCCGCGGGCGCTCGGCGAGCTGCTGATCTCGGTGCTGCTCACGTGCTACTGGGGCAACATCATCTGGACGGCGGGCGGGGTGCTGCGCCGCGACCGGATGAGTGGGACGCTGGCCAGGACCCTCCTCAACGCCCAGGACGGCAGGCTGATCATCGTCGGCCGGTGTCTCGGCGCGATGGTCACCTCGCTGGTGACCCTCGCGATCACCAGCGCCGCCGTCCTCATGGTGGCGCAGCGGCCGGTCGAGCTTCCCGGCCCCGCATGGCTGGCCATGGGCTTCGCCGGTGTCGCGATCTCCGGAACCGCGCTCGGCTTGCTGCTGGCGACCGCGCTGCTGCACTCGCGACACGGGGTGGAGATCACCGCCGCCCTCATGTACCCGGTGTTCGTCTTCGGCGGACTGCTCGTCCCGCCGGAGGCCGTGCCCGCGGCGCTGCGCTGGCTGTCCTGGCTGATCAGCCTGTCATGGGCCCGTGACTTCATGGTCCACGCCGACTGGCTCGCCGGTCTGGGCCTGATCCTGACGACCGCGGCCTACGTGGCGATCGGCGCGCGCCTGTTCCAGCGAACGCTCGACCTCGCGCGCAAGGAAGGAACCCTCGACCTTGTCTGAGCGGCTATGGCGGCTGAACACCGCCCACCGGATGGGCTGGATCTCCTTCTTCAAGGAGTATCCGCCGAAGATCCTCGCGTTGACCGCGATCCCGCGGGTGCTGCTGCAATCGGCGTTCTTCGTGCTGTTGGCAGGCGTCGTCGGCGGGTTCGCCGCCGAGAAGTTCGCCCTCATCGGGGTCATGGGCACCACCATGACCATCTTCACTGTCACGTCCATTTGCGACGTCCCGATCCTCGAAGCGCAGTCGGCCACGTTCTATCGCCACCGCGTCGGCATCGTGAGCCCGTTCGCTGCGCTGATGTGCCGCGGTGTCCCGCACGCGGTCGCCGGGATGTGCGCGGCGACCTTGATCCTGTCCGCGGTGGCCCCGGCCACCGGTCACAGCGGACTTGTCACCGACCTGCTCGCGTACTTCCCCATCTATCTGCTGATGGCCGTGACCTGCACCATCGGTGGACTCACGATCGGCGTGCTGTCCTCCCCCTCGGACAACCAGGTTCTGGCCAGCAACCTCTACGGCTACCTGATCCTGATTCTCAGCGGCGCGGTCATTCCGGTCGAGCGGCTGGGTGTATTCGGCGACCTGGGAATGGTCCTGCCGATGCACCACGGAGTCGCCGCGGTCCGGGCCGCTCTCGCCCAGCAGCCGTGGGCCATGGCGGTGCTGATGGAGGTCGCCGTGGGTGCGCTGTGGATCACGCTCGCCTGGGCGTCTGTGGCCTACCGGGTCCGACTCGCCCGCGTGCGCGGTGCGGCCGACCATTCATAATGACAAGGACTGACGACATGGACTACCCCACAGACATCACCGAGGCGCACATCGCCGCCGCGAACGAGCTGCTCGACGAGTTGAGCAGGCGGTACGAGTTCTCCATCGCGCTCATCTCGGGGAGCCTCGCTTTCGGCCTCGGACACGGCACGTCCGATGTGGACCTCTACGTCCGCACCGTCGGCGACGAGCCGATCGAGGATCGGCCGTACCGCCGGGGCGGATACTCAGTGCAGGTCAACGTCATCACCGGGGCGAAGCTCGCCGAAGCGGTCAGCTGGGCGGGCGACGACAGCGAGTTCACCAGCACCAATCGGCACATGCTCGGCGTGCAGGAGAACGTCAGGAAATTCGCGATCCGGCTGACCCGCGGCCATGTCCTGCACCTCGATGACGAGGGACGGGCCATCCTCGAGCGGCTCGACGTGAACGTGATCCGGCGCCGCCAGATCGCACGGCAGGCAAACGTCACCGGCATCCATCTGGAGGACGTGGCGGGCGCGCTCACCTCAGGCGACATCGACACCGCCTTCTGCGCGGCTCGAATCGCGCTGGCCCACGCGTGTGAGGGGGCGCTCGCCGCGTGCGACGACCTCTACGTCGGACCGAAGTTCCTGTTCAGAAGGCTCCGTCGAGCACACCAGTTGCGCCAGGTACTCCCGCAGCTGCTCACCCAGTTCAACGTGCCATGGGCGGCCGACCCGGTGGTGGTGTCCGATGAGGACTCAGTCGTCGCCGCGATCGAGACCCAGGCCCGGCTCGCCTCCTACATCACAAGCCACGCCGTTCTGGACGGCTGGGACGGCAAGCTGGAGCCCCTCGCGCCGATGCGGCTGGGCACGGCTGGACCTGTCCGCGACGCGTACCACTGTTTGATGCGGTTCGGCGACGGGATCGCGCTCACCGGCCCGGACAAGGGCTACCGGGTCAGTGCCGACGCCGCGCGTCTGTGGCTCTCACTGGACGGAACACGGACGGTTTCGGAGATCGGGCCGGACGACCAGCACCCGGCGGTCAGCGGCATCCGGCAACTGCACAAGCTCGGCGCGGTGATCGGCGGGGTGGAATGAGCCCTCTGCGCCTTACGGCGTCTCCCATCGCTCACTGATGTTCACCCCCGCGAAAGATTCGATCATGCTGAAGCCGATTCCCAAGCGCGCCACTCTGATCGCCTTTGAAGGTATCGATGGCTCGGGCAAGACCACGGCCGCCAACCTCCTGGCGGAACGCCTTGCCGCGCATGAAGTCGGCGTCTCCGTGCATCGGAATCGGAGCCTCAGACCCGTACGGGAGGCCCTTGACGCCCTTGCCCGCGAGGAAGGGCACCACGACAGATTCGACATGTTCGGTGCGGGCAGCGCGCAGTTCATGGGCGCGCTGCTGAAGTGGCGTGAACTGCTTGACCTCGCACCGGCGCTCGACCGACCAGACCACGTCGTACTGGTCGACCGGTACGTCTACACGCACCTCGCTCTGGCGGTGGCGCACGCGACGACGAACGACACACGTCTGCGCAAGCTGTTCAGCGTCTTCCCTGCTCCCGACATCGTCCTGTTCCTTGATGTGGAACCGCTGGTCGCGGCCGAGCGGGTACGCGAGCGTGGCCGCGACACGAACTCGCTGGACTTCCTGACACGACTGCGCGACGGATACTTGTCGCTGCCGGAGATACGGGAATTCCATGTCGTCGCCGGAGACGCCGATCCAGCGACTGTCCTCGACGTCGCATGGCGACTGGTGACCACCACGATCCATTCGTTGTCCGCGCTCACCCTGGGACCGGCACGATGAAACCCTCCACTCTCGTCACTCACCCGCCGCAGGTCACGGTCCCGGAGGACAATCGGCCGCTGGTGGCGCCGGTCTACCAGTCGGTGAAGTTCACCTTCGACGATGTGGACGAGACCAAGCGGCTCGCCCATGGCGAGCGCGAGGGATTCTGGTACTCGCGAAAGACGAATCCCACGTTGCGGCAGTTGGAACTCACACTGGCGACGCTGCAAGGCCGCGACGCGTGCCTGGTCACCGCGTCCGGTGCCGCGGCGGTGAACCTGTCGATGCTCGCACTGTGCAAGCAGGGCGATCATGTGATCTGTTTCGCCGAGATGTACCAGCCGACGCGACAGATGATCCGCCGCGTGCTTGACCGCTACGGCGTGCGCCACACGCTGCTGTCGATCGACGACATCGACGGTATCGAACACGTGCTGGCCACCACCCCGACGCGTCTGGTCGTGTTCGAGAGTCCGACCAATCCCGTCCTCAAGGTCGCGGACATCGCGTGTATCACCGCGCTCGCAAGGAAACATGGCGCCCTGACACTGTTGGACAACACCTTGGCGGGCGTGCACAACCACGCGCGTTTCGACGTCGATGTGTTCGTGCACAGTCTGACCAAGTACGTGTCCGGTCACGGCGACGTGCTCGGCGGCGCGGTCATCGCCGATCACACGATCATCGACTCGATGCGCGCCGACATGGCGATACTCGGCGCGACACTTGATCCGCACGTGGCGTTCCTGATGCAGCGTGGGCTGAAGACCTACTTCTTGCGCTACGAACGTCAGTGCCAGAACGCCATGGCTCTGGCCGACTACCTCGCGTCGAGACCAGAGGTCTTGGCGCTGCGCTATCCGGGCCTGAAATCCCACCCGCAGCACGATCTGGCGCGCGCGCAGCAACTCGATTTCGGGTCGATGATCGCATTCGACCTGCGCCGCGGCCCGTCGGCGGCCAAGAAGTTCGCGGAAGCACTCGGTCTGTTCTCGATCACCGCGAGCCTGGGCTCGACGGAATCCCTTGTCCTGCCTCCGCAGCTCCTGCAACCGCGCGATTTCACCGCGCGGCAGCGGTCCTGGTCGGCGATCACGGAGTCAACCGTGCGGCTGTCGGTGGGCATCGAAGACAGTCAGGACCTGATCAGTGACATCGAGCAGGCGCTGACCGCGAGCGGCGTCTCCACGCCATAGAAAGGCTATTTGACACGTGAAGACGCGCCAGGATGGAACGTACTGGGAACGGGCTTGCAGCTTCTTCCGTGGTTCAGGCTTCGCCGACTTGGCGGGAAGCTACTTCATCCACAACAAGAACAGCGAGACCGTGAAGATCGGCATCAGGTGCCAGGTCTCCGCTGCTGTCGGCGACGGTGAACGCCTGCGGTACACCGAGAATGGCCGTGAAGCCGTGGTTCCCTCGCACTCCGAGGACCCGATCTTCAAACGTGTCGAGAAGCTCTTGCGCAATGACGCGCCGTGCTTCTTCATTGTCAGCCCGGACATCGTCCGGCGATTCACCGACAACACCCTTCCACAAATACTGTTCGTGCAGCCGGTCATCGAGTTCGCCTTCTCGCCCGATCAAGGTGATGGGCGGATCAGCTATGCGCGAGACGCGACGAGCGAGCGAGAAGGCCGCGCCCTGCTGCGGAACTCCCTGACGACGCCGCCACGGGCGCACCCGACTGAACCTGGTGAGCCCGGCCAGTTCGCCGAGCTGGCGGCGGACTGGGTTCCCGCCGAGGACGACACGAACTTCTTGGCGAGACTTACCGACGCGGTGAGCATCCTGCAGGACCACCCGGATGGGAAGCTGACGCTGACCCGCGCCTATGAACACAGGTCCGTGGTCGAGCGCAGTCCGTTCGAGTTGTACGAGCTGCACGCTCGAATCAATGGCGACTACGCATGCGGTCACTTCTTCTGCCTCAGGGATGGCGTCTACTCCTTGGGTGTCACCCCGGAGAACGTCTTCGAGGTCAGTGGAACGACGCTGACGGTGGACGTGGTCGCGGCGACCTGCCGGTCGAGCGACAGCGCCGAGTTCCTGGCCGAGGAGCTGTACCAGAACCCGAAGCAGATCAAGGAGCACAGATCGTCGCTGACCAATCGTCAGAACCGATTCCGGCCGTTCTGTGCCGACCACTCGATTCGCGTGGTCAGGGAGATGCAGATCAAGGCACTGCGCAATGTCTCCCACCTCCACTCGGTGTTCACCGGCGACCTGTTGCCTCAGGTGACCGTGTTCGACCTGCTAGGCAACATCTTTCCGCTGCTGGGTGCCCGACCTCGGCAGCTGCTGGCGGTCGCCGACGCCGAAGAGGCGCCGCACCGCTACTACGGCGGGGTGGTCGGTCATCTGGATTCCGGGTCGAGCGGCTGCTTCCTGAACATCCGCAACGCGCTGCTGTACGACGACGTGATCCACGCGAAAGTCGGTGTCGGTGTCATGAAGGAATCGAACCCGCACAGCGAGTTGGTGGAGACCAGGGACAAGTTGTCCGGCCTGCTGGAGGCGGTACAGCGGTGGCGGCGATCGACTCCTGAGGGATCCTTGGACGAAAGGAAGACTATGTCGGAGGTGCTGTCAGACGAGACCCTGGCACTGAACGGAGGCGGGCGAATACGGGCAAAGGAATGGCCGACGTACGACAAGGGCTACGTCGATCTGAGCCCAGGCGACGCGAGCGCAGCGCTGCGCGCCATCGAGAGCCGACGCCTCTTCAGGTATGACAACCGGCCGCACGGCGAAACGGAGGTCGGTCAGCTGGAGAGCGAGCTGGCGGACTTCTTCGGCTCTCGCTACGCCTTGGCTTGCTCAAGTGGCACGACCGCCTTGGCGCTGGCCCTGTTCGCCGCGGGCATCCGGCCAGGCGACTCCGTGGCCTGCCCGGCTTTCACCTTCGCCGCGACGCCCAGCGCGATCATTCTCGCGGGAGCGAAGCCAGTCATCGTCGAGGTCGACGAGAACCTGCACATGGATCCGGCGGACCTGGCCGCGAAGCTGACGCCGGAGGTCAAAGCAGTGGTCGCCGTGCACATGCGTGGCTTCGCCTGCGACATCGAACGCCTGGTCGCCATCGCCGATTCGCATGGCATCCCGCTGTTCGAAGACTCCGTTCCCGCTCTCGGGGTCGACCTCGGCGAGCGGAAGCTTGGCACGTTCGGCAAGGCAGGCGCGTTCAGCACACAGTCCGACAAGACCATCAACACCGGCGAGGGCGGCTTCCTCCTCACCTCGGACCGCGACCTCTTCGAGCGTGCGATCGTCCTTTCGGGCGCATATGAACAACAGCTCAACCGGCACGTCGAACCCGCCCTCCCGACCATCTCGGATCTCTCGCTGCCCATTTTCAGCTTCCGGCTGGATGAGGTCCGCGGCGCCATGGCCCGACACCAGCTCGAAGGTCTGGAAAAGCGGGTGGCCACCTTCCAGGAGAACTACCGATACGTCGCGTCGCGCCTGGGCGACTTGGCGCCGATACGCCTGCGGCAGCCGGTCGCCGAGAGTGCGTTCCTCGGCGAGTCGCTGCTGTTCCGCATACCGGGAGCCACCGCTGAGCAGATCGGCTGGTTCGTGCGGGCGCTCAACACCGAAGGGATCGCGGCTCGCGGCCTGGGAGACGACGCCCGGCCGAACAATCGTTGTTTCTGGAACTGGCGGTTCGCCTTTCCCGAGGAGACCAAGGAGGACATCGTCAAGCGCCACCAGCGGAGCGCGACGCTCCTCCAGGAGACAGTGGACATCCCATTGTCCATCACCCTGACGGAGGCGGACTGCGACGACGTCGTCGCGGCCATGACGAAGATTTGCGTCGCCTATGGCGGACATCCAGATCTCTCGACCGGAGGGCCGCATGACTGACCCGCTCATCTCCTGCGACGATCACATGGATCTCAGTCAGCTGCCAGAAGACCTGTGGATCACCCGGCTGCCCGCGTCGCTGGTCGACCGCGCGCCGCGGGTCGAGGACCGCGATGGGCAGGCGGTCTGGGTGTGCGACGGGAAGGTCTGGGGCCGCTGGGTCGGACGGCAGCAGGCGAGCGTCGGCTCGGAGCGGCCGATCAAGGCGAAGTACGACGCCTTCGACCGCGCGGGTATCCACGACCCGAGCCCGCGTCGCGCGGCCAACGCCGAGTTGCGGCTGGCCGACATGGATCGCGACGGTGTCACCACGCAGGTGATCTACGGGCCGGTCCACCAGATCTCGACCGGCGATCCCGTGCTGCGCGCTTCCTGTTATCGGGTCTACAACGACTGGCTGCTCGACTTCTGCACTGCGGCACCCGAGCGGCTGATCGGCGTGCCGATGCTGCCGGAGACACCCGAGACCGCGATCGCCGAGCTCGCGCGGCTGCAGGCGAAAGGCGGCGTGCGCCAGGTGGTCTTCATGGTCGCCAACGTCGACCCCACACTCGACGACCCGGCTTGGGAACCGCTCTGGCAGTCCCTTGAGGACAGCGGCATCATTCTCTCCTGGCACATCACGGCGTTCGCCAAGCCGAACGCGAAGGTCGCGGGTCGCGCGGCCAGTGTCTTCGAGAACACCAAGTTGTTCCTCGCGAACTTCGTCGAGCCCTTCGTCGACCTCTTCTCCTGGGGAATTCTCGAGCGTCACCCCGGGCTGCGGCTGGTGCTGGCCGAGGGCGGCGCGGGGTGGCTGCCCTGGCTCGTTCAGGAGCTCGACCACCTGCACGCGCAGCTGTGGGAGGCGAAGGAGTACTGGGCCGACAAGGGCGGCGCCGAACTCGTAACGAAACCGAGCGACATCTTCAAGCGGCAGATCTACGCCACCTTCCAGGACGACCACGTGGCGATGTCGCTCATCCCGTTCTTCGGCGAGGGGCACCTGCTGTGGGCGTCGGACTATCCGCACCCCGACAGCGTCTGGCCCTACTCGCGCCAGGCGATCGAGCGGCAGATGCGGCACCTGTCGCCGGAACTGCGCCGCAAGCTGACGCACGACAACGCGGCCGCGCTGCTGGGGCTGGTCTCGAACACCCGAGGCTGAACGCGACCTGAATCCCGGTCGCCCGGCGGATCCGCGGGGGTGAACCGCCCCCGCGGATCCGCGACCGAACTCAAGCCGGAACGGCCGCCCGGTCCAGCTCGGTGCGGAAACCCCGCACCAGGTCCGCGACACCGCCAGTCCCACCGTCCGCGAGGATGGTGCGCACGACAGGGGCGCCGATGGCCACGCCGTCGGCGTGGGCGACGATGCGTTCGGCGTTGGCGGGTGTGGACACTCCTACCCCGATCAGGACCGGCTTGTCCGTGACGGCCGTCAGCCGGTTGGCGATCTCGCAGGCCGAGTCGGACAGGCCCGCCCGCTCGCCGGTGACTCCCATGACGCCCATCCCATACACGAATCCGCTGGAGCGGGCGCAGATCCGGGACAGCCTGCTGTCCGACGAACTCGGCGCGGCGATCAGCACGTTCTCCACACCCGCCGACGACGCCGCGGCGGCCCAGTCATCCCCCTCCTCCATCGAGAGGTCGGGCAAGATCGTGGCACTCACGCCCGCGTTCACCAGGTCGGCCGCGAACCGGTCGAGTCCGGCGCTCTGCACGAGGTTGTAGTAGGTCATCACGATGAGGGGTGCGCTGCCCCGGTATCCGGCCAGGTCGGCGAACACGCTGTCGGGGGTGGTGCCTCTGGCCAACGCGCGGACGGACGCCGCCTGGATCACCGGTCCGTCGATCACCGGGTCACTGAACGGAATACCAATCTCGACCGCGTCGGCACCCGCGTCGACCGCGGCGTGGACGTAGTCGAGCCAGGTGGGATCGACGCCTGCGGTGACATACGGGACGAGCAGTTTGCGTCCGCTCGCGCGCAGGGTTCGCAGGGATGCTTCGAGACTCACGACGCTGCTCACTTCGCTGCTTCCTGTTCCTTGAGGATGCCGATGATCTGGGCCATGTCTTTGTCGCCCCGGCCGGACATGTTGACCAGGACCACGGAACCCGACGGGATCTCATTGCCCGCCGCGCGCAGCACGTATGCGAACGCGTGCGCGGACTCCAGCGCCGGGATCAGCCCCTCGCTTCGGCTGAGCACCCGCACCGCCTCGACCACCTCCTGGTCGGTCACCGACGGGTAGACCGCTCGGCCGATGTCGGCCAGGTGGGCATGCTCCGGGCCCACCCCGGGGTAGTCCAGGCCCGCCGAGATGGAATGCGCCTCCAGCACCTGGCCGTGCGCGTCCTGCAGCAGCATGCTCCGCGAGCCGTGGACGACGCCGACCCTGCCCGCTCCGATCGCCGCGCCACCCGCGGCTTCCACACCCACCAGCACCGCCTCCGTGTGCGCGAAACCCGCGAAGATCCCCGCGGCGTTCGAGCCGCCGCCGACGCAGGCCACGACGTGTGTCGGGTCGGCGCCGTCCAGTACCGCCCGGCACTGGAGGAGGGCCTCTTCGCCGATGACTCGCTGGAACTCGCGGACCATCCACGGGTACGGGTGCGGCCCCATGACCGAGCCGAGGCAGTAGTAGGTGTTCTCGACCGTGGCCACCCAGTCGCGCAGCGCGTCGTTGACCGCGTCCTTCAGGGTCCGGCTGCCGGACGACACCGGTCGCACCTCGGCGCCCAGCAACTCCATCCGCGCGACATTCAACTGCTGCCGCTCAATGTCGACCTCGCCCATGTAGACGACGCAGTCCAGCCCGAACAGCGCGCACGCCGTCGCCGTCGCCACGCCATGCTGCCCTGCGCCGGTCTCGGCGACGACCCGGGTCTTGCCCATCCGCTTCGCCAGCAGCGCCTGACCCAGCACGTTGTTGATCTTGTGTGAGCCGGTGTGGTTGAGGTCCTCACGCTTGACCAGCACCCGAATTCCTAGCGCCTCTGACAGCCGCAGACACTCGGTCACCGGAGACGGCCTGCCGGTGTAGGTGCGCAGCCACCAGTCCAACTCGTCGCGGAAAGCCGAGTCCGCCCATGCCGCGCGGAACGCCGCCTCGACCTCGAGGCAAGCGGGCACGATCGGTTCGGGCACGAAAAGACCGCCGAACTGGCCGAACCGCCCGTCCGCCGACGGCACGCCCATCGGACCATCTGCCACTGGCATAGAACCCTCCACGCCGAGAAACGAATGAAATCGACTGAAACGCGAGATGAGCAACGACCGACCGGATCACGCGACCCCGATGCCGTACAACCCGATATTGTCACGGCCGCCGAAACGTGTCAATTAGCGTTCTAGAACCCTTAGTCGATCCAAGCGTTTAGGGGCAGGGCCTCAGCGAGCCCGTTACGCGGTCTGGGGATCTGACGGCCGGTCCTTGAGCCGGTACTGCAGATCGGGGCCCGCAGCCTGCCGCTCCAAGGTGACCACCATGCGCGAACTGACCAGCCACGCCCTGTCATGCACCAGCGGAACCCCTTCGGAGTCGAAGGTGGTGCGGTCGGTCCGCAGCCCCAACTCCCCCTTGGGCACGTCCAGAGCACCAGCGAGATCGTCGTCGAAGACGATCGGCACGATGGTCTCCGTCGCCTTGACGGGCGAGGCTTGACACTCTTCGGCCAAGAGGCGGTACAGGGACCTGTCGCTGAAGTCCACGTCGCGCAGCGCGGTGGCGTACGGCTCTGGAATGGTCGAGACCTGCCAGGCGACCGGCCGGGAGTCGACAAGCCGCAGACGTTCGACCTGAAGCACGTCATTCGCGTCGGGGCGGCCAAGCAGCGCGGCGACTTCCTCGCTCGGAACAGTCATCCGAATTGACACAATGGCGGTGTCCATCGCGATGCCTTGGTCCTGCAGATCCGCGACGATGCTGGTCAGGCCAGAGCCCCGATATTCAACACGTTCCCGTTGGGCGCGCACGAAGGTCCCGCTGCCCGAGATCTGCTCGACAACACCCTGCTCCTCCAGCGACCGCAGAGCGTGGCGGAAAGTCATCAGGCTGACCCCGTACTCTTCGCTGAGGGCCCGCTGTGACGGCAGCGCCGCGCCGACGCGGAACTCGCCAGTCCCGATCCTGCGCAACAGATCGCGTTGGATGACGAAGTACTTCGGCAGGTCCTGCCCGTCGGACCGCCTGCCCTGCGTTCGGCCCACGTCACCCTCTCCTCCGCGATGAGTGCCCAGAACGATCGCAGATCGACAGCGATGCGCTGAAGCCGACCCACCGGTAGGTAGGCCACGGCAGTCTGCGGCGAGCAGGTCATCGCGCGGGTGGGCGGAGACCTGGCCTGCGCGGTTCATGGCGATCATCAGCCAGGACGCCAGGCTCTCGACGGACTCGATCTGCTGCAGGCGGCCCGCCTGCTGAGCTGAGCGCCGCCGGCTACAAGACTCGATCCCACGGGGGAGTCTCATGTACCCATCAGGTGCATGAAACTGCTCAGGTCCTCCTGTTAGGCGGGCTCCCGGCGGCGAGCCGAACGGTCATAGCAAAGTAAGGGGGTCACACTCACGTGGCCAACGACAACGAGCGGCACGTCGTGCCGAACAAGGAACGGGGCGCCTGGGACGTAGTCGCTCCTGGCGCCTCGCGGGCGAGCAGTCACCACAAGCAGCAGGCCGACGCCATCACCCGCGGCAGGGAGATCGTCGGCCACGCAGGTGGCGGGGAACCGCGGATTCATGGCCGTGACGGCGGCGTCCGAGACTCCGACTCCATCGCTCCCGGCAAACGACCCGAACCCGCCGCGCGACCGCAAGTGAACCTCGGCGGCCTCGGTACCACGAGCGCCGAGGCCGCCCGGAGTCGCTTCTCGCACGGCGCCGAAGACGCAAAGACAAATCGATCGAGAGGTGGAGCTCGATGCGCACCGGTGCCGCGACGAAGGCGGTTGGCCCGAAAGGCGAGACTCGCGCGGTCCCTGAGTCCGTGGCCCGACAGGTGTGGGTCGCCGCCGGACGGCGGTGCGCCATCTGTAACCGGTACCTGTTGGCGGACAACGTCACCGGGCACGGGGTCCCGATCGAACAGTTGACTCACATCGTGGGCTGGTCCACTGCTCCCGGTTCACCACTCGGCGATCACGAGCTTCCCGTCGAGCAACGCAATTCAGCAGAGAACCTCATGGTGCTGTGCCACGACCAGCATCGCGTCATCGACCACAGGAGCTTGTGGGAGGTGTTCGACGTGGACATGCTGCGCGCGATGAAGCGCAGGCACGAGGCGCGCATCCGCAAGCTGACGGGCCTCGGGCACGAGAACCGCACCACGGTCTTCCGGGTGGTCGGGAACATCCACGGCCGTCCGGTCGAGCTCACCTCCTCCAGTGTGACGACCGCGCTGCTGGCCAACAACCGGTTCCCGGACTGGATCCTGCGGGGCGCTGACGAGTCGAGATCGACCTTCGCCCGTTCGCACCGCGGTGGGCCCTTCGACAGGGCGACAGGGGCCTCTGCGCGCCCGGGCTACTGATACCTATAGAACCGCTCGTGGTCGATCAGGTCGTCCGGCGTCATCGAGTCCCACGGATCGAGCTTGGCGTGCAGGTGCGGGACGTCCGCGGTCGGCTCGACCGGCAGGTAGTGCGGCACCGACGGATGGCGGCGCTGCCACATCGCCCAGCACTTGTCGATGAAGCAGGGGCCTTGACCCCGGATGTTGGGCGGGCAGCCAGGTGTGCAGGACATTGGCGGCCACCGACATCACCGTCCCGAACACGAACCCCGCCCATGACACGACCCGCGCCCCCACCGCAGGTGCCAACGCCACCGATCCGTCTGGCGCCAACTCACTGCTAGTGGGAATGGGACTCGCCAACCTGGCACCAGGCGGCTGTGATGCGCCCGCCATCTGAACGATACTGGCGCCAGCCGCGGCAGACGTCGATTCGCCAGCTAGTGCCGCCAAGCCGGCGTTCGCCAAGCCACAGCCAGCGCCGGTCTCCGCCGTGGGGTGCTTGGCGCCAGCGTGGACATGCCTGGCGCCCGCAGTCTCTGGATTCCCGGTGTGGGTTGCCAAACTGTTGGAGCTGGCGCCATCGGCGCCAGACTCTGCTTCATCATCAATGGCATCGGGCAAGCCTCCGCCGCGACGTCGTGGCGGGTGCTGACGTTGGCTGGCGCCAGGCTGATCGGGTCGAGGTCCCGTGCTGGCGCCAAGCTCCCGTAGCGGAGATTGCGGGTGCGCCATCCTGGCGTCGGCCGGTCGCCAGACGCCGGTACTGACGGCGCCAGTGGCGTTGCGGTCGTGGACCGCAAGCTCGGCCAGCGCCATCCGAACACGATAAGGCGAGGCCCCAGTCCGCTCGGCCAGGACGCCCCGACCGGGCAAGGGCTGCCCTGCGTCGCGAGCCTGCCGCTGCAAGCCACGGATCTCAGCGACCAAGTCGTCGTGGGCAGTCCGCGCGGCGGACAGATCAATAGTGTTCGTCATCCGGCCGCAGCCTCCTTGAGCGAACAACGCCCAGCGGTCACCTCACACCGGTTGTCGTGCACCACCTCCGGGCACGGAGCCAACGGCTTGGGCACCACAGATGCGCGGCCGGGCACGCCGTAGCCAGCCAGGATCCCGTCACTGACGACAACCCACCCGGCGGCCTCAGTCTCTGACAAGCGCGGCGACCCGCCCGATTCCCACACCCGGACATCGTCCGTATCGGCCACCAGGATGCCGGTCGAGCCTATGGTCGCCAACCGCAGGGTGGCGCAACCACCTCGCCCCACCACAACCGAGATCGGGCCGATGGTGGTTCTGGTGGTCGGCCCGACAAAGGCCCAGTCAGACAAATCCACAACCGACAGCGATGCCCTCACCACTGAACGCACCAATGACGAAATCGGCCCATTCACATGCTCAGAACTATCGACGCAGGCAATCGCGCTACCCGGCGCCAACAATGTCGCCGAATCCCAACGGGCCGACACCATCGGCACTCGCGAATAACAAGGCAAGGCCACAATCGACGGCAGGACATTCCGTATCAGACGGTCACCATCAACCGACTGTACGATCACCACCACATAGGACCGCTCCCCCAGTCCATCTGTCCAACTATCCAGGCTTCGACTCCAGCCATCACATGCCATTTCACTACTCAACGCACCAACCGCAGGTGCGACAACGTTCGCCACGTCAGGCTCCAGCTTCGAATCAGGCCCCAGTGGATCGGCACTCCGTGCCGATCTTCAGGGCCCGCCACGTCTCACAACTTCTCACCGAGGGTGTGGAACGAGGCGGAATCGGCGCCCCTGCCTGGACTCTCGCTGGACGTTTGGCCTGCTCAGACGAACTGGACGGAACCCACGGACACCCCTTGTATCGCTGGGGGTCAAGGGGTCGCAGGTTCGAATCCTGTCAGCCCGACGGTCGTTGAAACGCCCGTTCATCTGGAAGTTTTCCCAGGTGGGCGGGCGTTTTGATGTTGATACCCAGTTACGATGTTGATCGCCCCTTGTGGATGGAAAGATCGTTCTACCGGCCGGTATGGAGAAATTCTGGAGATCGGTCCTCCCGCGGCGCCTGTTGATCTCGTTGAGGGGTCATAAGCGATCTTCCCGATCGGGTGAACTTCCACAACCGGCTCCATTTGCCCTGGTCATACCCGTACGAACCCAAACAGAATGCACGACGTTGGCGCCCGTTGACCGTCATACGATCCCGCATCAGGCCCGTAGGCGGCGACTGGGGCACGATCTGGCCGATTGAGCGGGCGACCATCTCACCGTCAGGCTGATGACTCCACGAGTGGTGTGACGGTTTCACCGGCCGTGATCCTTTGCGTCGTATGCTCGGCGGATGCATGAGTCTCAGCCGCCTGTGCGCCGATTCTTGTCACAGCGTCCGAGGACTAGCCGAGTAACGCTCAGCGGCATCTGAAATCCCGTGCCGCCCGTCGGTGGTTTAGTCGGTCTATCCCATGATCACGAGATACCCGCATCCCGCAGGGCGATCCGCGCCGGACGGCACAGTTCGCCCCGCGGCACCATCGCTCTCAGGAGCCGAGGAGGGCTTCCGGGTGCCGCGAACCCTGGTCACCCAGTCACGCGACGAAGTGGTGTCGTTTGTCCGCGAGGTCGGGCGGGTGATCGTCAAACCTGTGGTGGGCGCCAGTGGACCGCTCATGTTCACCCGGTTCCTCGACGATCCCGAATCGAGTCCCGAACCGTCGTTCGCGGTGTGTCCGGCGATCTACCAGGAATACATCCCTGACAGCCACCATATCCGCCTCAACTGTTTCGGCGAAAATATGTACGCCCCGCTCATCGAGACCGACGATCTCGACTGGCGGCCCAACCTGAACGTCCCCATCTCCGGTTGGACCGTCCCCCAGGGCGCGCCGCCGTCCTGGTCGCCCGCGTCCTACACCGCCTTGGTCTACGCATGGGGATCATCGACCTCAAATTCACTCCGCAAGGAGAACCCGCCGCCCCGTGCCGTCACGGAAGCGGCTGCTCGTTCGTCAATGACTTGGCGCCACTTTGTGCCCGGCCGGAGAAGGAGCGAGTCACGTGAGATCGTCGAAGTCGGTACCCGGATCCGCTCGCGGGTCCCTGCGGACCCTGCACCGGGCCACGGTTGCTCTGGTGGCCGCCGCAATGATCACCGGATGCACCATTTCAGGCATGCAGAACGGCGCGGGTCTCCCGCAGCCCGTCACATTTACGACCAAGACAACGGCCACGCCGACCTCGGCGACCACGCACACGCATACGCACACGGACAGCGCGGATGACACGACCTCACGCATAACCGACGAGGTCGAGCCCGTAAGACAGGTGGTCACGACGGCGACCCGGTCGGCGAAGCCGACGACGACAAAGCCCAAGCCGACCGCCACGCCGACGTCGACCACATCGACCACCACGCACACGACAACACCGACCTACACCACTACGACGACAACGACCACCACGACACCGACCACGACGACCACCACCCCGCCCGTGAAGCAGTTGGTCGGGTTGGACGCGTCGACGGCCGACAACACGATCGACCAGGGCGCCACGTCGCAGTACACGGCGACCGCGCGCTACAGCGACGGCTCGACCTCCGATGTGACCGCACAGGCGGACTGGTCCACAGCCGACGGTGCGATCGCGACAGTAAGCGCGTCGGGGTTGGTACAGGGCGTCGGTAACGGGACGACCGACGTGACAGCGCGGTTCGGCGGGTTCACCGGCGTCCAGCCGGTCACGGTCAGCGAATCGGCCGACGACCGGATGAGACGGGCCCTGGCGACCGGCAATCCGAGGATCGTCAGCCAGCAGGAGCTGCTCGCCCAGATCCCGACGTCACTGGACAAGCGGGTGTCCATTCCCTTCCAGCTGATCCCTGCTGACACAACCGTCAGTTGGTACCTGGGGACCGACACAAGCCACCTCACCGGACTCGGCACGCACCAGCAGGCACTGCTGGTCGGCACCAGGAACGTCAAGGCGAGCACGTCCCCGAACCGGGTACTGGCCTCGGTGGGCACCACGGCCGCGAGCCAGACCAACCTGGCCTACTTCGGCGCCAACCCGTTCGTCACCCTCCCGGCGGGCGCCCCGGTACGCCCGATGGACGAGCCGGGCATGTCCCCCGTCGTCGAGAACACCGTGGCCTGGCTGCTGGGCAAGGCGGGCACCCCCGCGGCCGACCTGACCGGCGACGTGGTGATCGCGAACACCAACCAGGGCCGCGCCACGGCCATGCGGACCTTCATCGCGCAGCACTTCCCCAAGCTGACCGTCAACGGCGGCAACGCGACTTACGGTGCGTGTGATTTCGTGCCAGGGGTGGCGAACCCGTGTCTCGCCGGGGCGGGCGCGCTGTTCGTCGGTGACAAGGCCTACAACGGCGATGCGCAGATCCGGGCGCAGGTCCGCGCCGCGTACACGGCGGGGACGCCGCTGCTGCTGTTCACCGAGCAGAACTCGACCGAGTCGCTGACGCTGTTGGTGCTGCGCGACCTCGGGATCGAAGCGGGCACCAACTACTTCCAGCAGAACATCATCGAGAACATGTCGAAGTCCGCCGTCGCACCGGGCCCGATCGTCGACGACGAGTTCGCCAGGGACGCCAGGGAGATCGCGCGACGCCTGGGCGGGACCCCGCTCGAACTCGCCGACTACAGCGCCTGCCTGGTGGACAAGGGCGTCGGCGGCACCTACATCATCCCGTGCGTGCAGACGCCGGTCGCCAACGCCGCCGCGTTCATGGGCGCGATCACCCGGATGAAGGCCCGGCTGGCGAAGCTGCACTCCGCAGGGGGGAACATCTTCGCGCCCGCCACGGACAGCCAGAACGAGACCATGCGGGTCCTTGCCCTGCTGGCCGACAAGCAGCGCACCGGGACCCTGGGATCGGAGCGTCCGGACGACAACGCGGTGGCGATCTCCTACCCCGTGGACCAGAGGGACCCCAAGAAGATCACGCAGGTGCTGTTCGCCGACTGGTTCGTCACCACCACGTGGCAGGGCAACAGTCGGGCCGCCGACCTCGGCACGGTCTGGTGCGTCGACCCGAGGCAGGTCGCCGCCCACACCTGCCCGGCGCCGGGGTTCCCGGCTCAGCAGGACCCGTCGGTCACGCTCAAGTCGACCACGCTCGACGCGTGGACCGCGACCGGGTTCGACCTGATTCCCGGTCAGCCGGGCACGGTCACGCTGACCGGCGACCCGGGCATCCCGGTGTACGTGCGCACGTTCCCGACCCAGGTGTCCACCCGAACCGGCCAGCTCGACTCGAGCGGCGTGTCGATGTACACCCGGCCGCAGTACCTCGCGACCGACTGGGTCAAGCTGACACCGGGCACGGCGATGACGCTGAGCTCCGCGTACGGCGGTCCGCTCTACATCCGCATGGACGCCAGGGGCCGCACCGAGGGCGTCACGGTCACCCTCGGCTTCGACGGGGTCAGCCAGCACCCAGCCGTGCTCAACATGGACGACGAGGCCCAGATCGAGCGCTTCGCCGCCGAGATCGGGACCACCACCGCCCACCACACAGACCTCGTCGGCACGGGCTTCGAGTTCCACGCGCCGGTGGCGGCGGTCCGCAAGACGCTGGTCGACGCAGGCATCAGCTCGGCGGGGCTCACGACCTTCTACAACGGCGGTGTCGTGGGCGTT
Organism: Actinokineospora sp.; assembly: GCA_035540215.1. Taxonomy (GTDB): domain Bacteria; phylum Actinomycetota; class Actinomycetes; order Mycobacteriales; family Pseudonocardiaceae; genus Actinokineospora. The sequence continues at coordinate 83,730 of DATLIA010000026.1, forward strand.
CGCAAGCTGCTGCTGGATCTCCGTGACACCTGGTACAAGCAGGAACTGCGGATGGCCGGGCTCAAGTTGTCCGACCAGACCCTCGCCCAGAGCCTCCCCGCCGACGTGCAAGCGATCTGCGCGACCTTCCAGTGGCCGTGCACCGACCCGGTGATCAACAGCCGGACAGGTATCCAGCACTTCAACTACGACGTCTACTCCTCGTGCGGTTCGCTCTGCGCAGGCAACCCGATCGACGCTGGCGGGTCGGGCCCGATCGTTCCGTGGGGCTGGGGGGAGGCCCACGAGCTGGGGCACAACCTGCAGCGCAGGCAACTCGACGTGTTCTGGGCCGACACCACGAACGGCACCAAGCCCGAGGCCGTCGACATGTGGTCGAACTACGCATCCCGCGCGCAGGAGAACTCGAACAACATCTTCCCCCAGTACGTCCAGTGGACTTTCGCGCGCAAGACCAGGCCCGCGCGCGGCGACGGCAACGTGGGCGACCTGCTCACCGCGCACGATCCGTACGCCTTCATCCGATTGTTCTCCGCGCACCAGTCGGCGGCGAACAACCTGGTGAAGGACGGCCAGCGGGTGATCATGGATCCGGACTGCGGCGTGTACGGGTCGTTCCCGGTGTCGGCGACCGCGAAGAGCACCCTGGCGGACGCGATTTGGGGCAACAGTGCCTACTCGGTCAACAACGACGTCCGGATGTCGTTCTACCTCGGCCTGCCGCTACTGATGGAAGGCAAGCAGTTGGCGGACGGGACCACCCTGGTCAGCGGCCCGAACATCTACACCGTGCTCTACGGCGCGGCACGCGCGTTCACCGCGTGGTCGAAGGACGAGGCGACCTGGAACGCCAACCGGGGCAAGCTGGGCCTCTCGCTGTACCCGTTCACGGGATCGCCGACATACGGTGGTCAGGCCCTGTCGAACATGATCGGCAACGACTTCCTGCTCGTAGAACTGTCGCGCATCACCGGCTATGACTTCCGGCCGTACTTCGCGGCGCACGGCGTGTACTACACCAGCCTGGCGAGCCAGCAGGTCGATGCCAACGGTGGTCTGAAGCCGCTGGCGAACCTGATGCCCGTGTTGGGCAAGTTCCAGCCGGGCCTGGTGCTCAGCGACGTTCCGCACGTCGATGTGGCCGCCGCCGCGACTCAGTGGCCTGGTATCGACGTCAAGGGCACCGCGGACGCCGACTACGTGAACTTCAGCCCGACCAATTGCCCCGGGGTGACCAGCCAGGGGGCGGTCGCAGGCGCGGACCAGCCGGTGGCGATGCGATCGTCTAGCGATGCCAAGCCCTCGGCACGTCGGCGGAATTCGGGTCGGGTGGGGCGTATTCACGACAGGTGAAATCCGGGCTGCGGCTCGCCATCCTCAGTCCGTTTGAGGCCGCCGAGGGCAGAACATCGGTCGCATGGCTTACCTTTCCACCAGGCAGCGCCTGCGGGTCAAGGGGTCGCAGGTTCAATCCGGTCAGCCCGACGGTCGATGAAACGCCCGTCCATCTGGATATTTTCCCAGGTGGACGGGCGTTTCATGTTGAAGCCGGTCGTGTGATCGTCCCGTGTCGATAGAAAGATCGTTCTTGACGCAAGCAGGTGGTCACTGAGTCTGGGCCGCGGATGGCTCGGCGGCCAGCGCAGCGGCGACCTGGGACCGGGATTTCAGCCCCAGCTTCCGCATGATGTTCACGACGTGGGTCTCGACCGTGCGGACCGAGATGACCAGGGACTCCGCGATCGCCGCGTTGCTCTCCCCCGTCGCGAGCAGGGCCGCGATCTCCCGCTCCCGGCGGGTGAGCGCGGCGTCCGAACCCGTGCGCCCGACCCGGGTCCGGCCAAGGGCGATGGCGATCGCGTCCTGCTGTGGCAGGTTGCGGCCGTGTCGGACGAGGTCCTCGAACTCGGCGGAGGAGAGCAGGCGCCGCGTCTCGCGGATCGCGGTGTCGCGGCGGCGGGTCAGGTACGGCATGGCGGCGACGCTGGTGCCGATCTCCTGCCAGACGGCCTCGGCGGCGCCGAGCAGCACGGCCGCGTCCTTGCCGCGGCGCTGGTCGACCGCGGCCCAGGCGAGGGCTTCGACGGTCAGCCCGATCCCCATCTGGTCACCGAGGTCCACTTTGGCTCGCAGCGCGGTCCGCTCCAGGCGGATCGCCCGTTCGGACTCGCCCGACTGCAGGGCGTCGACACCCAGGCCCCATTGGGCGTAGGAGGTGAGCCATCGCTCGCCCCTCGGTTCGGTGAGTTCCAGGCACCGCTGGTAGTCGGCCGCGGCGTCGTCGGCCCGGTCGGCCCATCCGAGCATCATCCCGCGCAGGAAGTGCAGGTTGGCCGCCCGCCCGACGTCGCCGAGCCGGTGCAGGATCTCCAAACCGTCCGCGGCCAACTGGGCGCCGGTTTCGGCGTCCCCCTGCCAGGTGCGCAACACCGCGCCCGCGTACAGGGTGTACGCGCGGATCCAGTCGTCGTCGGTCTTCTCGGCCAAGCTTGTCAGTTCGTCGTACATGGCCGAGGCAGTCGCCATCGCGGCATTGAGTGCGGAGACAAAACATCCCACCCGCAGCGCGAACGCGCGCTCTTTGTCCGTACCGGTCCCGTGCGCGAGTGCCAGTTGCAGCCAGTGGACCGCTTCGGCGCCGCCGCCGGTCGAGGCGAAGAAGTGCTCCAGCACCGTGCACATCCGCATCGCCAGGGGCGCCTCGTCCGCGGCGGTCACCGAGAAGTCGAACGCGAGCCGCAGGTTGGCGCGCTCGCGCCTGCAGCGGTCCATCCATTCCCGCTGGCTCGGCCCGATCCACTCGGCGTCGAACCGCTCGGCCAGCGCGAGGTAGTAGTCGCGATGCCTGCGGCGCCACCGTTCCTTCGCCGCGCCGAGTTTCTCGCCGCCGAACTGCCGGATCACCTCCAGCATCCGGTACCGACCCTCCGGGTCGTCGACATCCCGCTCCACCAGAGACTTGTCCACCAGCCCGGTCAACGCGGCGACCACATCCGACTCGGCCAGCCCGTCGCCTGGACAGACGGCCTCGACCGCCTCCAGGGCGAACCCTCCGACGAACACCGACAGCCGGGTCCACAGCAGTTGTTCCTGGATCGTGCAGAGGTCGAAGCTCCACTGCAGGCAGCCCACCAGCGAGGTCCGCCGCGACGGCTCACCCCGCAGGGTGTCGCTCAGGAGCGCACCGTCCCGGACCAGCCGACCGGCCATGGCCTTCGGCGAAAAGGTGCGGATCCGCACCGCCGCCAGCTCGATCGCCAGCGGCATCCGGTCCAGGACCTGGCAGAGGTCGACGACCGCGCCACGGTCACGCTCCAGCGTCCACGAGGGAAGCGCCGCCGTCGCGCGATTGGCGAACAACTCGATCGCGTCGGTCGCCGACATCACCGGAACCGGGTAGACCCGTTCCCCGAGCACACCGAGAGCCTGTCGGCTGGAGGTGAGGACGCGCAGCCCTGGACACCGAGCAAGGAGCGCGGCGGTCAGGCCCGCACAGGCATCGAGCAGGTGCTCACAGTTGTCGACATAAACCAGGGCGGCGCGCTCACCGAGCTGCTCGGCCAGCGCGCCGATATCGAACTCGTCGGCGGGCGGCCGGAAACCGAGGCTCGTCGCGACAGTCAGTCCCAGCAGCGCGGGCTCGACCAAGTCCGCGAGATCCACCGACCACGCCGAGCCAGGGAACGCGGGGGCCATGTCGCCCAGCACGCGGTAGCCCAGCCTGGACTTCCCCATCCCTCCGGGCCCGAGCAACGTGACCAGGCGATTGCGGTCGACGAGACGTCGCACCTCACCGAGTTCGTCCTCCCGGCCGATGAAGGCGGAGAGGTAAGGACCGCGCAACACTGCCGGCACTTCAGCAGGCTAGCAAGGCCATCGGAGTACGGCCATTTCTCAGTAGAACCACGGAGGAGTTGCCCGCCGCACGACTCCCATCATCGAGTCAGCTGATTCGCCTTGGGAGGGCTCGCCCATGACCGACGACACCGACGCACCTGACCCCGACCTGGTCCGGCGCGTCCAACGCGGCGACCGGACGGCGGTGGAAGCCCTGTACAGGCGCCACTGGAGCGCCGTCCTCGGCTACGCGACCGCACTGACCCGCGACCGCGCGGGCGCCGAGGACATCGCCTCCGAGGGGTTCCTCCGGATGTGGGAGGCCATGCGCTCCGGCAGCACTCCGAAGAAGCCCCGCAGCTACCTGCTGCAGACCGTGCGCAACCTGCACATCGACCAGGCCCGCCGCGCCACGCGGTGCGCCGATGTGGACCCGACCGACGACAGCCAGTCCCGCACGCCCGCGGCACCCGACCACTCCCCGGCGATCATCGAACGCGGCGCGCTCGCCGAGGCCGTCGCCACGCTCACCCCCGGACAGCGCGAGATGCTCTGGCGGACGGCGGTCGAGGGGTACTCCTCCGCGGAGGTCGCCGCACGCGACGGACTGGCCACCGCCAACGCGGGAGCCCAACTCGCCGTCCGTGCCCGGAGGGCGCTCTGCCGCGCCTACGCGAGCTTGGGAGCCGACGATCAAGCGCGCTCCCGTCATCCCGGCGGCCCTTCACTCGTCTTGGTCAAATGAGAACCGACAAGCCCATGCCCGACCCCGGCGACCACGTGTGGGACCTGGTCATCGCCGCCGAGATGGAGGCGCTTGAGGCGCCATACGCCATCGTCGGCGTGCGGTCCGACACCGAGATCTTGTTCCTGCAGGGCCCATACCCCGACGGTGTGTCGGCGATGCGTGGCCTCGTGGCGATGCAGGACCTGCCCGCGGACGACGACACGCGCTACTCCGTGGTCCCGCTGTGGCCCGCGTCGTGACTCCACCGCTTGTGCCCTGATCGCCTGGTTCAGGCAGGGAGGTCGACGGTGACGAAAGTCCGCCGTCGCGCTTGGGTTCGATGTGGACGGTGCCGCCGTGGGCCTCGGCGCGGACGGCCCAACCGGCGGCTTCCTCGCCGACGACGGCACGGCCGTCCCCTGGTGACAGGTGGGCGGGGCAACCGGAGTCGCGAGGTCAGGGTCCGTACGCGTCGGGGTGTGGCCCCTCGGAGAACGTCAACCTGGAGTCGATTCCAGCCGCGCCGAGCGGACCTCGCACCTGCGCCACGCCGCGCGGTGGTCGTTGTTGACGTCGCGCACGCCTCTCTGGAGCCAACCGAGCAGAGATAGTCATGTCGGGCCATTTCGGCCTTTTGGTTCGGTCGGCGTGTGGATTCCGCGGAGCTGACCGCCATCGTCGATCGGGGGCGAATCAGGGGGACACCCGGGGAAACCCTGATGGCGCGCCGCCGTGGAACCAGCAGCATGGAGGTATCAGGGGATCTATTCCGCAGCACGAGGAGAGTTCATGAACGAGGCCGGGCCCGAGACGACTCGCTCCGCCGCCGACTCCGTAGTCGACGCGGTGCGAGGGCTGTTCCACGAGGGCATCAACCGCCGCGTGGTCGTCCGTGACAGCAAGGACGACGTGGTCCTGGACGTGCCGTTGGCTGTGGGCATGGTGGCCGCGCTGGCCGCGCCGATGGCGACGACGATCGGTGCCGGGGGAGCGCTGGTCGGCAAGTGCGGCATCAAGATCGAGAACCGGGAACCGCAGGCCAAACCGCCCGCGGTCGTCGACGTCGAGTGATCAGCCGCAGGTGACTCCGATTGTTCCGCCCGCCCTGCTCGTATCGCGGGCCGCGGCGAAGCTGTCGGATCGCAAAGCGCGGCGCACCGCGCCGCGGCGGGGCCACCCAAGCGGTCGGGCTGCGGCGGAGTGAAAGACATCAGCGGGTAGGCGCACGGCACGCCGGCCACAGTCTGCCGCAGCTTGGGGTGCCCTGACCGCGCCGCACCAACGCGTACAACCCGGCCAACGACATCGCAACCCTGACCGAACCGACCTGATCGGCGGCCTAGGTGTACAGCTCGGCGACCCGGCGCTCGGTGACATCGTGCTCGGTGATCGCGGTCGCCATCTCCTGCCGGCGCGGCGAGAGCCGGCAGGCCTGCCGCAGTTTCCGGGCGAACCCTCTCGCGCTACGACCAGCGCCTATTCAGCGTCCTGTGCCTCGATCAGGTCGAGGTCGCGGACGCAGAAGCCGTGGTGCTCGAAGGTCTCGTTGAGTACCGTGCCGAGGCACCGTCGCACCGAGCGGCCCCGGGCGTACGGCGGCCAGACATCGTCGTCGGGCACTGGCGCCTGCGCTGCGAGCCGCACGGTGGTGACCTCGTCGAGCCAGGCCTGGAGCTCGGCGGCCTGTGCCTCACGCACGCTCATGATCTCGTCGAGGGCCGGATCGAGCGAGAGGTCAAGCCCGTGCGCTTCACGGTAGGGCTCGAGGGTCGTCCCGATGCCCATCGGCGTGAACAGCTTCGTCGAGCCCAGGCAGCAGCGGCGGAACCACGAGTCGTGGACGAAGACCAGGTGGCGCAGCGTCTGCACCGCCGACCACTCGTCGTTCACGCCGCGGCGCTCGATGCCGGGCGCACGGCGGACTCGCTCGATCGTGGCGGCCCAGGCCGCATGGAGCTGACGCGATGCCTCGCCCAGATCGGCAGGGTCCTCGGAGCGGATCAGCACCCGCACCGGATGACGCCGGTCAAGCTCCGCCTCGACGTACTCGGTGACCTCGACACCATTCACCACCAGGTTGGTGACAAGCCCGTCGATCACGGCGTCCTGCATGACGACACCGATCAGACGTGCCCCGGTCAGATCGCACTCGCGGAACTCCACACCGTTCAGATCCTCATCGACATACCGTGCCATGCTCCGCATAGTAGGTCCGAACGCCGACAACTAGCTCCGCAGCTTGGATCTTGCCCGAGCGTGAAGACGGTCCCGCAGTACGACTACCGCCCACGATGGCGTGCTCGCCCGCAGGCGCAGTCCCAGGCCGGGGGCGATGTCGACGATGCCCTGCACCTGGACGGGGTCGCGGTTGTCGTAGTGATTCAGTGGGCAAACTCGCCGTCGATCTTCACGCCGATGATCGGCAGTGTTCGCTGAGCGCGGTCAGCAAGCCCAGCGGTCAGCGGGATCGAAGCCATTGAGGGAGAAAACTGGAGATGTGAGCATGCGCAAGCTCGCGGCTAAAGACTTGAACGCACGTCAACGACCACACATGGAAGGACATGATCAGCGTTTCCGCAGGTCAGCGCATGATCGGGGCGCCGCTGGGGGGCAAGGGGTCGCAGGTTCGAATCCTGTCAGCCCGACGGTCCTGACCAGCGGGTTCACCTCTCCGAGGTGAACCCGCTGGTCGTTTTCGGGGTGTTGTGGTCGCACTGTGGTCGCAGATGTCGTCACGCAGCATCCGCCGCGGCGAGGGCCTTGGCGATCGCGTCGACCGCTTCCCGCGCAGCCGGTTTGAGCAAGTGCGTGTAGATCTCCGTCGTCACCGACACCGTCGAATGCCGCAACGTCTTGCTGGCCATCGACAACGGGACGTTGGCGCTGAGCATCGTGGTCGCGGCGAAGTGTCGTAGATCGTGGACACGGGTGATCGGCAGACCGGCTTCGCCACTGAGTCTGTGGAAGCGCCGCAGAACATACTCCGGGCGCAGAGGTTGCCCATCGCGCCGAGTGAAGACGAGGTCGCGGCCGGGTTGCCGACGGGCCTGGCGCTCCAACGCGTGAACGACACGATCGGACAGGCACACCCAGGCCAGGCTGCTGCGAGTCTTCGGCGTCGTGAAGACAGGCCTCGCGTTGTTGATGTTCGACAGGGTGTACCGCACCAGCAGGATCCGCTCATCGAGGTGGACGTCAGCCCAGTGCGGCGCGAGCGCTTCTCCTCGGCGCATGCCGGTCCCCATGATGAGCTCGAACAGATCGGTCAGTGGATCATCGCGCCGTCCACAGTGGCGCAAGAACCTGGCCCCCTCGGCAGGTGTCCAACACACCGGTTCGCTCTTCGGTGGTCGCGGGATGGTCGCGTACCTGGCGGCGTTGTTGGCCAGCCGCCGCTGCCTGACCGCGTCGTTGAGCGCGCTGGACAACGTCGCCACACAGCGGCGCAAGGTGGTCGGACCGCGGCCGGCGGCCAGCTGGTCGCGGATGAACAGGGCCACATGCTGGTGGTTGAGTGCCTCCAATCGGATCGTGCCAAGCACCGGGATGAGATCCTTCAACACGTAGTCGTTGTAGCGGGCCATCGTCGTCGGCTTGAGCGTCACTTCCTTGGCCCGCAACCACTCCAGGAGATAGTCAGCCGTATTTACCTTGTCGTCCACGACAAGCCCGGTCCGCTCGTACTCCAACACCTTGCCCAACGCCGCAAGCGCGGCCTGCCGCGTCGCATACCCACACCGACACCGTGTCCTGCGCACGCGATCCAGGGTCACCAGGTCGACAGCGAACGCCCACTTGCCGTGGCCGCGCCTGGACAACAGCGGGCAGCGAGCGCCCAATTGCTTGCCGTCATCACCGCGGCACGCACAACGTCGATACACCCGACCTCGAGTAGGACTCTTCATCATCAGCTCCTCACGCAGCGCCCACGACCATCGCGAGCACTCCGTACGAGCCTCCGCCGCGTACGACCACATCGCGATATCCCGACCCGTCGAGCCTGGTCAGCGGCCACCTGGTCTGCGACCTCATCGAGGAGTGCAGAAGGCACACCGGGCACGTCGACCTGTTGCGCGAGTCCGTCGACGGGTTGGTGGGCGAGGACCCGCCCGCGGGCAGGCGCCCCTGGACGAAGGCCGGGAGAGATATGGCGCAGGCCACACGGGTTTCTCCCCATCGAGGGTTTGAGTCGTCTAGACTCAAACTATGTTCACCAGGGAGGAAGCGCTCGAACGGGTCGAGGGGGCCCGTTCGCCCGCAGACTTGTTCGGACCGTTCGACGCGGCTCGAAAGAAGGAGGCGCAGCGACTGATCCGGGCTTTGGTGCTGGTGTTGCACCCGGACCGGGTTGGCGCGGACGACACGAGGGCGCACGCGGCGTCGGCGAAGGTGACCCAATTCCATCGCATGTGGCTGCACTCGGACCAGGTGGTCATGCGTACCGCGCGCACCACTTATCCGATCACCGGTCGGCACGCGGTGGGCAGTGTCGCCAACGTGTATCGGACCGACGGGCCGCACGTGGTCAAGGTCGTCCGCGCCCCGGCGTTCAACCCCCTGCTGCACGCCGAGTGGGACGCGTTACGCCGACTCGGCAGGCTCACCGACCAGTACCCGTGGCTGCGGCCCTACTACCCGCGGCTGGTCGACGAGTCCGGCGACGTAGGTCGCGGCGAGCGCGCCTTCACCGTGCTGGAAGCGTTGCTGGACGGGTTTGTGACGCTGGCGGACGTGCGTCGCGCGTTCCCAGGCGGGCTGGACGGACGCGACTACGCGTGGATGCACCGCAGGCTGCTACGGGCGGTCGCGGGCGCGCACCGGATCGGCTTGGTGCACGGCGCGATTGTCGCGGAGAACGTGCTGGTGCACCCCGAGCGGCACGGGATCGTGCTCGCGGGCTGGACGTTCGGCGTCACGGCGGGCGAGCGGCTGCTGGCGACGGACAAGACCATCTCCTACCCGCCGGAGGTTCGCGACGGGCGCCCGGTCACCGCCTCCACGGACGTCCACATGGCACATACGCTGATGCTGGACCTGTTGGCGGACAGCGAACAACGGCAGCGGACGTTCGCGCGGTGGTGCACGCAGGACGACCCAGGTCGACGGCCCGACTCCGTCGACCTGCTCACCGAGTACGACGAAATGCTCGAAGAACTCTATGGCGAACGGACCTTCCGCCCGTTCGCGCTACCCAGGACAGGAGCCTGACATGGGACACGGCAAGTGGGACGACAACGCCTACGCGGCGGCCCGGACCTTCCGCGCCGCCAAGGGAGTGGACGACTTCGGCTACACCTCCGTGCTGCGGGGGCGGGCCAGCAGCGAGTGGAAGGCCGACCCCGCGCTCGACCCGAAAGGCGTGGTGGCGCGCGAGTGCCGCGACTCGGCCGACCACGCCGACTCCACACCGATCGCGGTGCTGTTCGACGTCACCGGCTCGATGGGCACAGTGCCGCAGATCATGCAAGGCAAGCTGGGCAGGCTGCACGGCCTGTTGCAGCGCAAGGGCTACCTGGCCGATCCGCAGCTGATGTTCGGTGGCATCGGCGACGCTGACAGTGACCGGGTGCCGCTGCAGGTCGGGCAGTTCGAGTCGGACAACCGGATGGACGAGCAGCTGCGCACCATCTTTCTGGAGGGCAACGGCGGCGGGCAGAAGAGCGAGTCGTACGAGCTCGCGGCCTACTTCGTGGCCAGGCACGTGGTGACCGACGCGTGGCAGAAGCGTGGGCGCAAGGGCTACCTGTTCCTGATCGGCGACGAGCTGAACAAGCCGCGGCTGGAGGCGAAGCACATCCGCCGGATCATCGGGGACGACGTGCGGCAGGACATCGACCCGGCGTCGGTGTACCGGGAACTCGAGCGCAAGTGGCACGTGTACTTCGTGCTGCCCAAGCAGTCGTCGTACTACGACGACCCGGAGATCGCCGACCACTGGCGCGGCCTGCTCGGCCAGCACTTCCTCAAACTGGACGATCCGGGCGCGGTGTGCGAGCTGATCGCCGCCACCATCGGCATGGAGGAGCGAGTGGTCGACCTGGATCAGGCGATGGTGGACCTGGCCGAGATCGGGTCCGCGGCGGAAAGCGTGTCGGTCGGCAAGGCGCTCGTCCACGCGGGCGGCAAGGCGGTGGCCGCATCGTCCACTCCCCCGCTGCTCGACGGCCCCGACGACGTGACGTTGAGCTGATGGCCGGGCACATCATCGTCGTCGGGCTCGGGTTCGGCGACGAAGGCAAGGGAGCGGTGGTCGACGCGCTGTGCCACGAAAGCCCGGTGGTGTCGGTGGTGCGGTTCAACGGTGGCGCGCAGGCCGCGCACAACGTGGTCGTCGGGGACCGCCACCACACGTTCAGCCAGTTCGGGTCCGGCACGCTCTCGGGTGTGCCGACCCACCTCTCCCGGCACGTCCTGGTCGAGCCGATCGCCCTGGCCCGCGAGTCGGAGGAACTGGCGGCGCTGGGCGTCGCCGACCCGCTGCGGCTGCTGTCGATCGACGCTGACTCCCTGCTCACCACGCCGATTCACGTGGCGGCGAACCGGGCGCGGGAGGACGCCCGAGGCCGCGCCCGGCACGGCTCGTGCGGCAAGGGGATCGGCGAGACCGTGTGGTACTCGCTTCTCGCGGAGCGCGGTGCGAATCCGGGTGACACGGTGGAGAGCCAGCAGGTGCTCGGTGTTCCGGGTGCGCCCGTGGTGGTGGGCGACTGCGCGCGACCGTCGGTGCTGCGCGGGAAGCTCGACGCGCTGGTCCGCTTCTACGAGCCGCTGATAGGGGCGGGCATGTCGGTGGACGATCTGGTGGCCCTGTACCGGGACTTCGCGGGCGCGGTCCGCGTCACGACCGGCGACGAGGTCGGCAGGCTCGCCGATCGGGGCAGGCTGGTGTTCGAGGGTGCCCAGGGCGTGCTGCTCGACCAGTGGCGCGGATTCCATCCGCACACCACCTGGTCGACGGTGACCCCGGACAACGCCCTCGGCCTGTTCGGGGGTCGCGAGGCCACGGTGATCGGCGTGACGAGGACGTACCAGACCCGCCATGGCGCGGGGCCGTTCCCGACCGAGGACCAGAGCGTTCTGGCCCGGTTCCCGGAGCGGCACAACGGCGCGGGCGAGTACCAGGGCGCGTGGCGCGCGGGGCACCTCGACGCCGTGCTGTTGCGCTACGCGGTGGCGGCGTGCGGTGGCGTGGACGCCCTGGCTGTGACGCACCTGGACGTCGACGGGCTCTCGGTGGCCACCTCGTACGACGCGCCGCTCCCGGAATCCGGGCTCACCGAGTTCCTCGCCAACCGCACGCCGGAGTTGGTCGACATGCCAGACCCGGTGGCGTGGCTCCAGGAGCACCTGGGCGTTCCGGTGGTAGTGGCAGGCGCCGGGCCGGACCGCGCCGCCTACGCGGTGCGGGCGCCGGTCCTCCATTGAGATGCGGGAGAATCGGCCCGTGATCGAGTCAACCCTCGTGTCGGTGGACGTGCTGGCGCTGAGATTCGACCCGCACTCCAGAGCGGTCCTGCTCGGGGTCGCTCCCCGCGCGTTCGACCCGTTCGCGGGCGCGATGGCCCTGCCCGGTGTACTGCTGGGCAAGGGCGAGCGGCTGCGCGACGCGGCCCGGCGCGCGGTGACCGGCAAGCTCGGGGTGCCCTCGGCGGCCATCTCGGCGACGGGTCAGCTGACGACGTTCGACGAGCCATCCCGAGACCCGCGCGGCCCGACGTTGTCGATCGCGCTGTGGTGCACCTTCGACGTAAGCCGGATGGACGGCGACCGCGCGAGGTGGGCTCCGCTGGACGATGTGCCGCCGTTGGCCTTCGACCACGACCGCATCGTCCGCGACTGCCACCCGATGCTCGCCGACCGGCTGTGGCGGGACACGGCGTTCACCGCGGGACTGCTGGGCGGCGAGTTCACCACCGCACAGGCACTGGACGTGACCGAGTCCCTCACCGGCGACCGTCCCTATCCGGCCAACCTCAGCCGCACGATGGAGCGGGTGCCCGGCCTGGAACGCACCGCGCGGCACGCCGCCGCGCAACCCAAGGGCGGCAGGCCGCCGCTGGTGTGGCGCTGGAGCCCGTGAACGTCTCTTTCTCCTGTCGGGCAGCGACCGCCGCGCTGGCGGTGGCGGGCGCGCAGGTGTCGGATGGCGTGACCGTCGATGGGTTCCACGCCTCGCACGAGCAGGTGTCGCCTCGGGTGTTGCTGGATGCCACCGTGCTGGCCGAGCAGGCAGGCTTCGGCGCAGCGATGTATCTGGCCACTGCTCGCCGTGGAGTGCGCGGCCGAACGTCCGCTTCTCAGCGTGAGGCTCCGGCTGTCTGGCCAACGCGGTCACGACCGCTAAGGAACCGCCCAGTTGCAGCCTCAGCGGGCAGCTCGGCGCAGGTGGCGGCATAGTTGCGAGATCGGCAGCGATCCCGCGATAGCGGTCAGCAGCACACCAGCCACCGCGGCAAGCAGCATGGCCAGGCGACGCCCGACGCGGGCACCAGGTCTGAACGGAAGCTGTCGCCGAGAGGCGAGTTCACGGGGAACCCATGAAAGCGGCGGGCTAGGGGATGGCGAACCAAACCCACGAGCGCCGCCGACCGCGTTGGGTCGGCGACGCTCGTGGTTGCGTGGATGCGCGTAGCAGCGGGCGGGCAACTCGCCGCGCGGATGTTACTCGACTCCTGCGAACTGGCCGTGATACCGATGAGCAGACGTCGTTCGTAATGCGCGGCGTAAAGGGCGCTCGAAAGCGCTGATTTCGGCCCAGACCCGTGTGCGTCAACAGAGGAGCGTCAGCCGGCGGAACGCTCCTCGCCGAATCACAGGTCAGTCGCCGAGCACATCATCGACCCAGTTGGTGGAATCCGCGCAGTTTCCCATCCGCAACCGCCCCGCTTCCGCGAACCAGTCGAGGCACCCGTCGCTCCAGCGGTTGGCGAGCTTGCCATTGACAAACCTCCACTGCTGACGGAGGTGCGTCGCGTTGCACATCTGCACGTCGGGCCCGGTGCTTCCGATACTCAGACAGGTCCCGTGGTGGCGGTTCTTGAGCCGCCACCATCCATCGGTGGAAATCCAGTCCCACTGCTGATTGAAATCCGCCAACGTTCCGGAGACAAGTCCGCAGACGGGGAGTTTCACCTCGCCGAGAGCCGTGCCTGTCAAGCACCGGGCACCGAACACAGCTTGCTCGCGATGATAAACCGGCGCGGCCTGGGCCGCCGTCGTGTCGGCGGACGGCCCGGCGGTGGAGGTGGCAGCAGCAGTTGGTGCTCCGACGAGCAACGCGGCCGCTACACCCGCTATGGCCGTGTTGATGATCCTTCTCATTGATTCCCTCTCGGTTGGCGCGCTGAAGGCCAGCGCTTCGATGTCGCGTAACTCCGCAGTCGCACTCGTGTGTCTGCGGGCGACTCGACGTCGGTTACGTTGTCGGGGGGCGGAGTTGTCCGACAGGGCGGATGCGGGGTTTCGGACAACTCGTTCGTTGTCGCTGGAAGGGTGGGGATGGGTCGTCCGGAACGGCCGGTGGATCCGCAGGCGGGTCCGGTGGAGCAGCTTGCGCACGAGCTTCGGAGGTTGCGTGCGGAGGCGGGTCGGCCGACGTATCGATGGCTGGCCCGGCGGGCGCACTTTTCGGTGAGCACGCTGGCTGATGCGGCCAAGGGGCAGCGGTTTCCGACGTTGGCGGTCACGATCGCTTATGCCACGGCATGCGGCGGCGACGCCGACGAGTGGGCGTCGCGGTGGCGGCAGGCGGCCGAGGCGTTAAAGCATTTGCAGTCGGCCGAGCGGCGATCCCGTTGTCCATATCCCGGGCTTGCGACATTGGGCGCGGCTGACGCGGACTTGTTCTTCGGAAGGTCCGAGGCGGTCACGACGCTTCTCGATGAGAGCTTTCGGGTGCGGCTGATCGCGGTCTTCGGCGCATCGGGGAGTGGGAAGTCGTCGTTGCTCAGGGCTGGATTGGTTCCGCGGCTCGATGCCGCCGATGTGGCGACGTCGATCATCACACCGGGAAAGCATCCACTGGATGCGTTCATCGCGGTGAGAGATCAGCTGGAAACCGCCGAGCACGCCGTTCTTGTCATTGACCAGTTCGAGGAACTGTTCATGCTGTGCCTCGACGAGTCCGAGCGCGACGCGTTCCTGGACAACCTCGTGGAATTGGTCAGTAAGCCCAACCCCAGAATCCACGTGATCATCGGCGTGCGCGCGGATTTCTACGGGTACTGCACGCAACACGCCGGACTGGCGCTGGCGCTGCGCACCAACGTCCAATATCCGCTGGCGCCGATGAACGAGACCGAACTTCGCCAGATAGTTGTCCGGCCGGCAGAGGCCGTGGGCTTAGTCGTTGAACCAGCATTAGAGGCGACCATCCTGGCGGACTCGGCAGGCCAGCCGGGTGCGCTGCCGCTCGTGGCGCATGCATTGCGCGAGGCGTGGAACCGGCACAGCGGCGATGTCTTGCGACTCGATGACTACCTGGCGACCGGAGGGCTTGGACAGGCGATCGCCCAGACATCTGAGCGGCTGTACGAAACACTCGACGCCGAGGCGCGCAAAGCGGTGCGGTCAGTCTTGCTGCGTATGACCGCACTCGGTGACGGCACAGACGTCACCCGCCGCAGGATCGCCAGGGCCGAGCTGAATGGGCTCGCCGATGACACTGTCATAGACCAGGTGATTGGTCAGCTCGCGGCCGCGCGGTTGATCGTCGTCGAAGAGGGCGCTGTCGACGTGTCGCATGAGGCGTTGATCCACGCCTGGCCTCGGTTGGCGACTTGGTTGGCCGACGATCGCGAACGCCTGCGCACGCACCGCAGGCTCACCGAAGCCGCCGCCGAATGGGACCGCGCCGACCGCGACGACGCCTACCTCTTCCGCGGACCTCGGCTGGCTCAGCTCGAGCTGGACGATGACGCCCTGAACGATCTGGAACGGACGTTCGTCGCGCGAAGCCGCGAGCTGGAGTCCGAGGCCCGAACCCGGGCCCGCAGGCGCGCCCGACGCCGGATGACAAGCGTTGGGATCACCGCGATCGTGGTCAGCGTGCTGGCCGTCCTCGCACTGGTACAGGCCGATCGGATCGCTGGGGAACGTGACCTCGCCTTCTCCCGGCAACTGCTGGCCGATGCGCGCGGCCAATTGCAGCGCGACCCCGAGCTGGCGCTCCTGCTGGCGCGGGAGGCGTACCGAGCCCAGCCGACGGAGCAAGCCGAGACGGTGCTGCGGCAAGCAGTGGCTGAGGCACGGCTGCGGCACACCGAACACACCGGCCAAGGCCAGATCCTGGGTGTCGCGTACAGCGCGGACGGTCGCCGGATCGCGACCAGCGGCGAGGACGGAACGGTCCGCGTCTGGACCGCCGACCTGCACGGTCGACCACGCGGCACACCGACGGTTCTCAACGGCTGTAAGTGCCCGTACCGAAGCCCGACATTCAGCCCAGACGGGAGTCTCGTCGCGGCCGCCGGTGCCAATGGCACCGCCACCGTCTGGGACCTCCGCAGCGGCACCCAGCGCACGGTGACGCTCGACACCACGGGCCCGACGCAGAACGTGGCGTTCAGTCCCGACGGCACCGAACTTGCCACCGCCAGCCTCGGCGGTTCCGTGCAGGTGTGGGATCACGGCCGGAACTGGCAACGGCCTGTGCTGCACGTCAAAGGCCAAGCCCAAGGCCTCACCTACAGTCCCGACGGCGACATCGCCGTCGGAGCCAGTGACGGCACGGTGCAAATCTGGAATACCCGTGAAATGCGAGTCGATACGGTGCTGCGGGAGCACACCGGCCCCATCACCGACCTGACCTACAGCCGAGACGGGCGCTGGCTCGGTAGCGCAAGCGTGGACGGAACCGCGCGCCTGCACCGCGTCGACGGCCCACCAGCGCCGCGGGTTCTCGGCGGCCACACCGGCAGCGTCCAAGGCGTCGCAATCAGCCCAGACGGGCAACGAGTCGCCACCACCGGCGACGACGCCACAGTTCAGCTGTGGAGCGTTGGCAACGCGACCAACCCGCTCCCGCTACGCGGCCACGACGGCATCGTATTGGATGTGGCGTTCAGCCCAGACGGCAAACAAGTGGCGACAGTCAGCGCCGACGGCGCCCTGCGCATCTGGGACGCCGAACAGGTGGGCCAAGCCACCGTACGACAAGGACCCGCCAACGGTGGTCTCTGGGCCGTGACGCCAACCCCCGATGGCCGACACCTCGTCGGCGGCGGCGCCGACAGAAGTCTCTACGTCTGGCCCGCCACCGGCGGCAACGACCGCACAACGACATTGTCCGGCCACCAAGCGGACATCGTCGCGGTAGCCGTCGCATCCAGCGGAAACCGAGTCGCGTCCGCCAGCGAAGACGGCACCGCACGCCTGTGGGACCTCAACGGCACGGCCGAGCCCAAGGTGCTCACCGGCCATACCGACGGACTCCGTGACGTCGCGTTCAGTCCCGACGGAAACCTCCTGGCAACCGCAGGCCTGGACGGCACCACCCGACTCTGGGATGCCAACAACCCGACCGGGCCGATCGCCATCCTGTCCGAGCACGGCGCGGTGCGCGCGGTGACGTTCAGCCCAGACGGGCGCAGCCTCGCGACAGCCGGTGCACAAGGAACAGTCCAGCTCCGCGACGTCGCCACGCGGCGACACATCATGACCCTCACCGGGCACACCGGCCCGATCTGGGCACTCGCCTATAGCCCAGATGGACACCGACTCGCCAGCGCAGGCGACGACGGAAGCGTGCGACTGTGGGACACCCAGAACGAACGCGGGCCGATCGAGCTCAGCGGCCACCGCGGAGTCGTCTGGGACATCGCGTTCAGCCCCGACGGACGCTGGCTGGTCAGTAGCGGCGCCGATGGCACCGCACGCGTATGGAAAACCAACGGGCACACCGAACCCATCACCGTCACCGGCTTCGGCGCATCAATCGAACGTGCTCGCTTCTCCCCCAGCGGCGAGAACTTGATCACCGCGCACGGCGATGGCACCGCGCGCATGTGGCAATGCCGCCCGTGCCAACCCGTACCTGAACTCCTAGCCAGCGCCCAGAGACTCACCACCCGCACCCTCACCCCGAGCGAAGGCCACCGATTTCTCCGCACCGGCAACTAAGGATGTCCAGAGCAACTGCGCTCTCAACCAGCGAAGTCTGGGATTGCAGTGCCCGAACTCAGCCGCTGCGAGGGCACCAACCAGATGAACCCTGCGCCACGATTGCCAACGGCCTCAGTGTGCCAAGTGGAGCGCACCTGGAGATCGCAAGTGGTGTCGACGATCCACAAACGACTCGAACTGCGCTTAACCGCCTGGACTTCAGCCACGAATTCGACGTTTCCGCTGGTCAGCGCATGATCAGGGCGCCGCTGGGGGTCAAGGGTTCGCAGGTTCGAATCCTGTCAGCCCGACTGTAAAAAGGTCGGAAAACCGCAGGTCAGGGGCATGATCATCACGCTCCTGGCCTGCGTCCTATTTGGACCGCGTCTCACAACTTCTCACACAGCAGCGTCGCGAAACGCTGTTCTGGGAGATCAGCATCGCCCCGCCTGGCGCACGCGATGACGATCTTGGAACGTTCGAGACCTCCAGAGCGGCAGCAGGACCCGGACTCAGCTGGTGAGCGCTCTCCCTTCCCCTGCAAGCAGTCCAACGCCCGCGTTCGTGGCGTATCGAACACGTGTTCGTGGTTTCCGGCGAATAAGGCCGCGTCATCGGGCGGACCTGTCTGGCCACGCCGACCAGACGGACGCGTCCGCGCAAATGATGCCAAATCAAGTGAGCGGGCGAACGGCAGATCATCAGGTTGCGGCGACGACTATGCGCACGTCACAGGCGATATCGTGCGCGACACCCAGGTCAACACCCACGCTCGACGCGTATATCGTACGCAGTCCTGCCGTCCGTCTCCCAAGATCACATACGCTCTCGGATACGCGACGACGATGAGGTCGGTCAGCATCTCCGCGATCTTGCAGATGATCGCCTCCTCTGACACACAAACGTAGATACAAACCATCCACCAGATCCAATCATGAATACTCGACCCCGTACCCAGCATCCCGCCTGCACGCAGTCGACAGTGATGTCGCCTGACAGCGCGGCTTGTTTCGCGGGAACCCAACAGCGCGTCGCCGACACGGATGAGTGACTCAGGTAGTCCCACGGCTACGAAGCGTTTGCTGATCGCCGCAAGGCCCCGTATCGCAAATGTGGCGCGGGGGAAGCAATATCGACTGGTGGTCTCGATCAGGATGCCATCGACGCTGCCGATTGCCGGGACCGAGTGGCCCACGGATCGCTCGACGAGCGGCACGTCGGCCCCACGCATACCCTCGCGTGCCAGCTCACCAAGTCGCCCGCCGATGCCGACGACACGGTCCTCCGAGGCGTTCGCCAAGATCCTCGACACCCTCCGCCAGGGCCGCGGCCCCGAAACTGCCTTCCGCGGCTACCTGCTCACCGCGCTGCGCCACACCGCCTACGACAAGGCCCGCCGCGACCGCAAGGTCGAACTCTCCAACGACGTCTCACAGGCCAGCAGCGTCAACCCCGACGCGGTCAGCGTCCCATTCAGCGACACCGCCCTCGCGGGCCTGGAACGCAGCCTCGCCGCGCGCCCTCACCATGCTCCCCGAACGCCGGCAGGCCGTCCTCTGGCACACCGAGATCGAATGCCAGACCCGCCCAAGCCGCCCCTATCCTCGGGCAAACCGCCTACGACGTCTCCGCCTTGGCCTACCGCGCCCGCGAAGGACTCCGCCAGGCCTACCTCCAAGTCCACCTCGCCAAAACCACCCAAGACCCGGCGGCTGCGCGAGCTGGGGCTGCACATCAGCATCAGCACGTTGAGCTACTGGCAGTCCGGGCGGAGCAGACCGGAACGGGAGTCGTCGCCGCGGGCGGTCTCGGCGCTGGGGACCATGCGGTCCGAGCCGGTGGCGCAGCACGCCCGCAGGCAACTCCAGCATGATGTCGGCCGGGCTGTGCGACGGAAACGCGCGCCCCCGTGGCCGGTGCCCAACGCCGAACGCGCAGACGGGTCGGACATGGCCCGGCCGACGAGCAGCGGTTCACGAACCATGCGCCGGGCGGTTGGTGGCCAGCGGGAGCGTCACGGTGAAGGTCGACCCGGTGTCGGGGGCCGACACCGCCGCGATCGTCCCGCCGTGGGCCGCGACCAGGGCCGCCGCGATCGACAGGCCGAGCCCGGTGCCCCCGGTGTCGCGCGAGCGGGACTCCGACGCGCGGTAGAACCGCTCGAAGACCCGTGCGCGCTGTTCCTCGGTCATCCCCGGCCCCGCGTCGGTCACAGAGACGACGGCCGCCCCGTCCGCGCTGGACAGCGTGACGTGGACCGGGCCCGAGGTGTGCCCGACCGCGTTTGTCAGCAGGTTGGCGAGCACCTGCCGCAGCCGCGCCTCGTCGCCCGGCACGATCGGCGCGGTGGCGTCGAGGCTGAGGGTGATCTCCCGGTCGGCGGCGGTGGCCTGGGCGTCGTGCACGGCGTCGACGGCCAGGACGGTCAGGTCGACGGGGGTGCGCGACAGCGGGCGCCGGTGGTCGAGCTTGGCCAGCAGCAGCAGGTCCTCCACGAGCCGCGACATCCGGGTCGCCTCCGACTCGATGCGGGCCAGGGAGCGGTCGACATCGGTGGCGCCCTGGCGGTAGAGCTCGGCGTAGCCGCGGATGGAGGTCAGCGGGGAGCGCAGTTCGTGGCTGGCGTCGGCGACGAACCGGCGCAGGCGGTCCTCGGACTCGCGCGCGGCGGTCTCGCTGGCCTGCTGGGCGCGGAACGCCGACTCGATCTTGCCGACCATCGTGTTGAACGCGGTCGCGAGCCTGCCGACCTCGCTGCGCGGCGCGGTGACCGGTACGCGCAGCGACAGGTCGCCCGCCGCGATGTGCTCGGCGGTGCGCTCGACTTGCTCCAACGGCCGGAAACTGCGTCTGACCAGCAGGTATCCCAGGCCGATCAACGCCACGAGGGCGATCGCGCCGGTCACCAGGATGGTCGACCGGGACTGCGCCACGGTGCTCTCGACGTCCTGGAGGCTGGTCGCCGCGACGAGGTAGTACCCGTTGGACGCGTGCACCACCACCACCCGCCAGTCCGGGCCGGTGGTCCCCGCCGTGGTGAACGGCGCACCCGAGGTCACCTCGGCCAGCGCGGGCAGGTCGGGCTCCGAGCCGGTCGACGTGCGCAGCGCTGGGCCCACCAGGGTGCCGTCGGGGCCGTGGATCTGGATCACGAAGTCGCTGGGCAGCACCTGCGGGCCTGGGGTGCGCGGGATGCGCCCCTCCTCCAACTGGCGCGTCGCGCCCTGGGCGGCCCGGCTGATCCTGGTGTCCAATTGCGATACCAGGTAGCTCTCCATCGCTTGGGGCGCGGCGATGGCGGCCACGGCGTAGGCCAGGATCAGCAGCAGGACGAGCACCGCGAGAAGCTGCCAGCGCAGCGCGAGTCGGCGCATCAGCCCGGCTGTTCGCGCAGCACGTATCCGAGCCCGCGCACGGTGTGGATCAGCCGCGGCTCGGTGAAGTCGATCTTGCGCCGGAGATACGAGATGTAGGACTCGACGACGCCGTCGCTGCCGGTGAACGCGTAGTTCCAGACCTGGTCGAGGATCTGCTGCTTGGAGACCACCCGGTTGGCGTTTCGCATCAGGTAGTGCAGCAGCTTGAACTCCGTCGGCGACAGCGACACCGGCCTGCCTGCCCGGTGCACCAGGTAGCCGTCGGCGTCGAGTTCGAGGTCGGCGTAGCGCAGGATGTCGCGCTGGTCGCCGGTGTCGACCCCGGTGCGGCGCAGCACCGCGTGCACCCGGGCGATGACCTCCTCCAGACTGAACGGCTTGGTGACGTAGTCGTCGCCGCCCAGGGTCAGGCCGGTGACCTTGTCCTCGGTGGCGTCGCGCGCGGTCAGGAACAGCACCGGCACCCGCCTGCCGCTGCCGCGCAGCCTGCGCAGGACCTCGAAGCCGTCGATGTCGGGCAGCATCACGTCGAGCAGCACCAGTTCCGGCGCCGCCCGCTCGGCGACGCGCAGTGCTTCGGCGCCGGATCCGGCGGTGGTGACGTCGAAGCCCGCGAACCGCAGGCTGGCGGCCAGCAGTTCGCGGATGGACTGTTCGTCCTCGACGACGAGCAGGCGGGTGCGGGTCAAGGCTGTTTGGTGACGGTGGTCGCGCTCATCCCGCCATCTTGGCCGCGAGTGCCCTGGATCTGCACGGTGGAACCCGCGGTCAGGTCGGCGACGGCGCCCGGCTGGGCGGTGAGCACCTTGGTCGAGTCGAACAGCTTGACGGTCATCTCGGTGCCATTGGCGGTTTTGACCACGAGATTCTGGCCGTCGACCCGCACGACCGTCGCGGCCAGACCGGGGCCCGCGCCGCGCGCTCCGCCATTCGGGGCGCCGCCCTGATTGCCGCCCTGATACCCGCCCGGCACCCGCGGCCCGCCGTTCTGCCCGCGCGCGCCCGCCGCCGGGGTGGGGGTCGAGCCGAACGCCGAGTGGACCAGGATGCCGCCGACGAAAGCCACCCCGGCCAGGGCGAGCGCGGCGAGCACGACGGTGAGCCTGCTCGGTCCGCCGCGGGACTTCAGCTCCTCGGCGAGTCCGTCGGACTGGACCGGTTCGGCCAGCAGGTCATGTTCTGGGGTGGTCACGATCGACCCTTTCTCTCTGGGGTGTGTCCTAGTCGTGCCGAAGGGCTTCGATGGGACGCATCCGCGCGGCGCGGTGGGCGGGGTAGCTGCCGAAGAACAGGCCGATCACGGCGGCGACGCCGAAGGCGAGGAGCACCGACGGCCACGACACCACCGGTTTGATGCCGGAAATGGTGAACCCGCTGGCGGCCAGCCCGGCGGCGACACCGAGGCCGCCGCCGAGCAGACCTAGGAGGGTGGCTTCGGTGAGGAACTGCCCGAGGATCGCCGAACTCGGCGCCCCCAGCGCCTTGCGCACGCCGATCTCGCGAATCCGCTCGGTGACGGTCACCAGCATGATGTTGGTGATGCCGATGCCGCCGACCAGCAGCGAGATCGCCGCGACCGCCGCGAGCAGCACCGTGAAGGTCTCGGTGGCCGCCGACCGCGCGGCGAGCAGCTGGGTCGGATTGCTGACCCGGAAATCGGTCTTGGCCGGGTCGGTGACGCCGTGCCGGTTGTCCAGGATCGCGGTCACCTGCGCCTGGGCCTGCGCCATGACGTCGGCGGCGCGCGCGGTCACGAGTATCTGGCTGAGTCCGCCGTAGCCGGTGAGCATGTTCTGCACCGTCGACAGCGGTGCGACCGCCACGTCGTCCGGGTCGCCCGGCCCACTGCCGCCCTTCGCGGCGAGCACACCGACCACGGTGAATGGCAGGTTGTTGACCAGCACCGGCTTGCCGACGGCGGTCCCCGCGCCGAACAGGGTCGACGCGGTGGTGGCGCCGAGGACAACGACCTTTCGGGCCTCGGCCACATCGGCGTCGGCGAACGAGACGCCTTGCGCGAGGGTGCCGTTGGTCGCGGCCAGGTAGGCGGGTTCGGCGCCGACGAACTGGCGGATGGCGGCGTTCGTGTCGGCCTGGGTGACCGAGACGTTGTTCGCGCTGACCACCGGCGTCGCGGCGGCGACATCGGGTGCGCCTAACGGATCGACCAACGCGCGGGTGTCGGCCAGGGTCAGCGGTTTGCCCCCGCTGCGCGAGCCGCCCTGGGCGGAGACGGTGAGAACGTTGGTGCCCAGCGCGGAGATGCTGTTCGCGACCGCCACCGACGCGCCGTTGCCGACGGCGATCAGCACGATCACCGCGGCCACCCCGATCAGGATGCCCAGCGTGGTCAACGCGGACCGCAGCTTGTTGGCGGCCAGGCCGCGCAGTGCGAAGCGCAGGGTCTCGGTCACGCGGGCACCCCCGCGACCTCGTCGGAGACGATCAGCCCGTCCTGGACCCGCACGACCCGCCGGGCGTGCGCGGCGACCTCGGCCTCGTGGGTGATCATCACGACCGTCCGGCCCGCCGCGTTGAGCCGGTCGAGCACCGCCAGCACGTCGGCGGAGTTGCGGCTGTCGAGGTTGCCGGTCGGCTCGTCGGCCAGCACCATCGTCGGCGCGGTGACCAGCGCCCGGGCGATCGCGACCCGCTGCTGCTCACCGCCGGAAAGCTGGTTGGGCGCATGGTCGGCCCGGTGCCCGATCCCCACCAGGTCGAGCGCGGCCATGGCCCGCGCGCGCCGGGCCTTGCGCGGCATCTTGGCGTAGATCAGCGGAAGCTCCACATTGGACAGCGCGGAGGTGCGCGGGATCAGGTTGAAGGACTGGAAGACGAACCCGATCTTGCGGTTGCGCAGCAGCGCTAGCTGGGTCTCGCTGAAGGTGGCGACCTCGATGCCGTCGAGCCGGTAGGAGCCCGCGGTCGGCACGTCGAGGCAGCCCAGCACGTTGAGCAGGGTCGACTTGCCGGAGCCGGACGCGCCGACGATGGCCACGTACTCGCCGTGCTCGACGGCCAAGTCCACCCCGCGCAGCGCGTGCACCTCGGTCGAGCCGCTGCCGTAGACCTTGCGCAGCCCCGTGACCTCGATGGCGGTCACCGGCCACCGCCGGTCTGACCTGTCTGTCCGTTCTGGCGGCCGCCGGTCCCGCCGGGAACCCCGCCGCCGCCGAACGGCGAGGTGCCACCGGTCCCCCGGGTGCCACTGGTGGCCGCGGCTCCCGGCAGGACGATCTGGTCACCGGCGGCCACGCCCTCGGCGACCTCGACCGTCGAGTCGCCCTTCACGCCGATCCGGACGGTTCGCCGCGACTGGGTGCCGTTGTCGAGCACGGTCACGTAGCTGGTGCCGTCGGCGGTCTGCACGGCGGCGCTGGGGAGCACGACCACGTTGTCGACCTGCGCGACGGTCACCGACACGCTCACCGTCTGGCCACTGCGGGCGCCGTCGGGCAGCTTGCCGACGGCGATGATGGCGCCGAAGGTGACCACGTTGTTGGCCGTGGTCGGCACCGGGTCGATCGACTCGACCTTGCCATCGACCGGCGCGGCGGGGATGGCGTTGACGGTTACGGTGGCGGGCTGCCCGACCTTCACCTTGGCCACATCGACCTCGGCCAGCGACGTGCGAACGCGCAGCGTGGCGAGATCGGCGATCTGAATGAACCCGGTGGCCGCACCTGCCGAGGCGGACGACCCTCCGGTGCTGCCCGCGGTGGCCCCGACCGTGCCGTTGACCGCGACCACCGTCCCGGCCGTCGGCGCGGTCAGGGTGGTCCCAGCGAGCTTCTTCTGCGCGGCGGCCAGCGCGGTCTTCTGCTGCTTGAGCGCCGCTTCCTGCTGTTTGACCCCCGCCCGCGCCTGGGTCGCGTCCTGCCCGGCGGCGAGCGTGTCGGACAGCTTCGTCTGCGCGGCGGTCAGGTTGTACTGCGCCGCGTCCCGCTGATCCTCGGCGACGTCCACCGCGCTGGCCGCGTCGGCATCGTCGAGACGGGCGAGCGCCTGACCGACGGTGACCTGGTCGCCGACCTTGACGAGGATCTCGCTCACCGTGCCCGAGCCCGCGAAGTCCGCCGTCGAGGTCGACGCGCTCTCGATGGTGCCCGCCGCCGACACGGTCTGGGTCACCGCCCCCAGCCCGGCCGCCACCGTCCGCGGCGCCGTCGCCTCCGAGGCCGTGCCGCCGCGCAGCCAGAAGTACGCCGTCGCCGCCGCGGCCAGCAGCACCACCACTAGACCGATGTTAAGCAGCCGATTCCGCCGCACCCGTGCCATGGCGCACAGTCAACGGGACCGACCTGGGAGCACCCTGCGCCGAAGCCGGCAGTTTCCTGGGAATAGCGATCTGGTGCGACCCAGCGTGCTGAACCCGGCCTTCACCGTGACGGGCGAGCCCAGCACCAGGGTCACGACCTTGTTCTTGTTGTTGTCGGCGGAGCCTAAGCCGCCCGGCGTGCCATTGCCGTTGCCGTCCTGGTCGAACGTGACGATCAGAAGCGACCACTCCCGCGTCTATGCCAGCGAGCCGAAGATCTTCAGGACGAACGCCTTCGCCCAACCGTCGCCGCCCGACATCTGGTCGATGATGCACGACTGCGTCGCCCGCAGCGCCGCCGCCCGGTTCGCCGTTCGGATCGATCCCGCAAGGATTGCGGACTGGGCCGGGGGTTTACGTTCTCGTGATCAGCGATCACCCGCCGACGTTCTCGGTGGTGCCCGGTTCCGGGTTGATGGACTCCTGATAGATGTCCGCGTAGGTTCGCGAATCCTTGATCAGGTCGTCGCAGAAGGCAGCGACGTCGGGGCCGATGAGTTCCAGGACTCCCTTGCCTGCCGCGACGCCCTCCTCGAAGAAGTCGACGACCCCTGTGAGAAGGCGTCCGTCAGGCAAGTCGACCGGTCCAACCTTGAAGAAGTACCTCTGGATCTCCTTGTAGACGATCTGATAGTCCGGCGGGAGCGCCTTGACTCGCGCCATGTGCGCCCGCCACTGCTTCTTGCCCTCGATGATGTCCTGGATGCCCACGTCAGCCTCCTAGCTGGTCCAGTTTCCTTGCGACGGTCCTGTTCAACTGCTCACGCCACCGGTCGCGATAGCTCCGGCCCCCTTGTCCACCGGCAAGCGCCGCGCAGAAGCCCTTGATGTCGTCACCCAGGACCTCGTGAATGCTCTGCCCATCGGCCGCTGTCTCTTCGAGCAGCCCCAGCGCACCGTCGAAAATCGGTGTCAGGTTTCGACCAGTGAAGTCCGAGTAGGGAGCGAGATGGCTCTTGATCTCTTCCCACGCCGACCGGTAGTCGGCAGGCAATGCCTCGGCTCGAACGTCGAACGCCTTCCATTCCCTGGTGAGATCGCTGCCGGTAATGGTCTCCCAGAATTTCATCTCCAGCCCTCCTTTGGCTTGTCGGATCCGCGATGCCGCGGCATTAGGTGATCTTGCGTCGGTAGATGATCATGGCGAGGATGTACGCGACGATGAGGATGCCGACACACCAGGCGAGGGCGATCCAGATGCCTGCGCCTACCGGTTGCTGGCTGAGCAGGTCGCGGATGGCGTTGACGATCGATGTGACCGGTTGGTGGTCGGCGAAGGCTCGCACTGGGCCGGGCATGGTGCCGGTCGGCACGAACGCCGAGCTGAGGAACGGCAGGAAGATGAGCGGGTAGGAGAACGCGCTCGCGCCGTCCACGGTTTTCGCGGTGAGACCGGGGATGACGGCGAGCCATGTCAACGCCAGCGTGAACAGGAACAGGATGCCCGCGACCGCGAGCCAGGCCAGGACTCCGGCCCCCGAACGGAAGCCGATGAGCAGCGCGACGAGTACGACGATCACGAGCGAGATCAGATTGGCGAGCAGCGAGGTCAGCACGTGCGCCCACAGCACGCCGGACCGAGCGATCGGCATGGATTGGAAGCGCTCGAAGATGCCGCTTTTCAGGTCGCCGAAGAGGCGGAACGCGGTGTAGGCGATGCCCGACGCGACTGTGATCAGCAGGATGCCGGGCAGCATGTAGTTCACATACGACTCCGACCCTGTGTTGATCGCACCGCCGAACACGTAGACGAACAGCAGCATCATGGCGACCGGCGTGACAGCGGTCGTGATGATGGTGTCCACGCTGCGGGTGACGTGCTTCAGGGATCGTCCCAGCAGGACGGCGGTGTCGCCGAGGAAGTGCGTGGTCATCGTTCCTCGCTTGTCTGTGCCGACGTCGTGGTCATGCCAGCGTCGCTGTCCTTGCCGCGGTCGCCGACGACGGCGAAGAAGACGTCCTCGAGGGTCGGCTGCTTCTCGACGTATTCGACCTTGGCGGGCGGAAGCAGCTGCCTGAGTTCGGAGAGCGTGCCGTTCACGATGATCCGGCCCTTGTGCAGGATCGCGATCCGGTCGGCGAGTTGCTCTGCCTCATCGAGGTATTGCGTCGTGAGCAGCACCGTGGTGCCGCTCGCGGCGAGGGTCTTGACCGCGTCCCACACTTCAATCCGCGCCTCCGGGTCGAGCCCGGTGGTCGGCTCGTCAAGGAAAATCACCGGCGGATTCCCGATGAGGCTCATCGCGATGTCCAGGCGGCGACGCATGCCTCCCGAGTAGGTCGATACCCTCCGCGCGGCCGCGTCGGTCAGCGAGAAGCGCTCCAGCAGGCCATTCGCGATCCCGCCAGGGTCCTTGAGGTGCCGCAGCCTGGCGATGAGCACGAGGTTCTCCCGCCCGCTGAGGATCTCGTCGACGGCGGCGAACTGCCCGGTGAGGCTGATGGCCTCCCGAACGTTCGCCGGTTGCGTGGCGACGTCGAAGCCGCCGACGCTCGCCATCCCCGCATCCGCCTTGAGCACAGTGGACAGGATTCTCACGACTGTGGTTTTACCCGCCCCGTTGGGACCGAGTAGGGCGAAAATGCTGCCCCGCGCCACGTCGAAGTCCACACCGCGCAGCACCTGCAGGTCCTTGTACGACTTCTCCAGACCCCGTACGTGGATCGCGGACTCTGAGGTCGCCCGGAGACCGCCCTTTTCGTTGTCCGACATGGTTACTCGCCTCCTTCATGGAGCTGTTCGAGCCGTTCCGCGAGGAAGCTCCAGGTCGTCCAGAACTCTTTGAGATATTCCTCGCCCGGAGCGTTCATGGAATACACCTTGCGCGGAGGCCCCTTCTCGGACGGGACCTTCTCCACTTCGACGAGGCCGCGCTGCTCGATCCTGACCAGCAGGGCGTAGACAGTGCCCTCGGCGATGTCGGAGAAGCCCTGATCCCGCAGCCACGCCGTGATCTCCTGCCCGTACATGGGCCGCACGGACAGGAGCGCCAGGACGATGCCCTCCAGCGTGCCCTTGAGCATCTCCGTCATCTGCTTGCCCACGACCCGCCTCCGACTACTCAGCAGTGCTAGCTACTGGTAGATAGTAACACTGACTAGCGGTGGCGCAAGTGCCCCGGCGGCGGGATCCGACAGGCCGCTAACCCGTCCCCTAGTCGGAGGTCAGTTCGAGGAGTTGGTCGGCGGGCTTGTCGACGGCGATGCCGCGGCGCACCTCGCCGGGGCTGTGTTCGACCTTGGGGCGGGTGCGGCGGGTGCTGGAGGCGAGTTGCCACGGGACGCTGGTGACCATCACGCCGGGCTCGAACAGGAGCCTGCCCTTGAGGCGCAGCGAGCTCTGGTTGTGCAGCAGGTTCTCCCACCAGCGGCCGACGACGTACTCGGGGATGTAGACGCAGACGACGTCGCGGGGGCGTTCCTTGCGCAGGTTCTTGACGTACTCGACGACCGGGCGGGTGACCTCGCGGTAGGGCGACTCGATGACCTTGAGTGGGATGTGGACGCCGCGTTTCTCCCAGTCGCGTTGGAGTTGGCGGGTGTCGGCGTCGTCGACGTTGACGGTCAGGGCGGTGAGGGTGTCGGTGCGGGTGGCCGCTCGGGCGAAGGCGATGGCCCGCAGGGTCGGTTTGTGCAGTGTGGACACGAGCACGATGGCGTGGACCCGGCTGGGCAGGATCTCGCTGTCGTCGTCAGCGGCCAGTTCGGTGCGGACGTTGGTGTAGTGCCGGTGGATGGCGCGCATCAGCACATACAGCGCGGGCACGGCGATGACGACCAGGTAGGCGCCGCTGGCGAACTTGGTGATCAGGACGACGACCAGGACGACCGCGGTGAGGGCGGCCCCGAAGGCGTTGATCAGCAGCGATTGGCGGGTCCGTCGACGGTCCCTCGGATGGTCCACTATGGCCAGTTCACGTTTCCAGTGGCGGACCATTCCCGCCTGGCACAGGGTGAAGGAGGTGAACACGCCGAGGATGTAGAGCTGGATGAGGCGGGTAACCGAGCCGTCGAAGGCGTAGATGAGCAGGCCCGCGATGGCGGCGAGGACGACGATGCCGTTGGAGAAGGCGAGCCGGTCGCCGCGAGTGTGCAGCTGCCGTGGCAGGTAGCGGTCCTGGGCGAGGATCGAGGCCAACAGCGGGAAGCCGTTGTAGGCGGTGTTCGCGGCCAGGATCAGGATGAGCGCGGTGGTGGCCTGCATGAAGTAGAACATCACGCTGTGATCGCCACCGAAGACCGCGGCGGCGATCTGGGCGATGACGGTGCGCTGCGCGTCGTTCTCGCAGTCGCCGATGAAGCCGATCAGGTCGCAGGTGGTCTCGGCGACGCGGACGTCGGCGATGAGCGCGAGCGCGGTGACACCGATGAACATGGTGATCGAAATGGCGCCCATGACGGCCATCGTCTTGGCGGCGTTGGCCGCCTTGGGTTTGCGGAACGCGGGAACACCGTTGGAGATCGCCTCGACGCCGGTCAGCGCGGTGCAGCCCGAGGAGAAGGACCGCAGCAGCAGGAAGACGAGCGCGAAGCCGGTGAGGCCGACCTGCTCGGGATGGATGTCGTAGCCCGCGGTCTCGGCCACGGGGGCGTCGCCCGCGAACGTCCTGGTCAACCCGATCGTGATCATGACCATCACGCCGACGATGAACGCGTAGGTCGGGATGGCGAAGGCACGCCCGGACTCGCGCACGCCGCGCAGGTTCATCGCGGTCAGCAGCACGACGAACCCGATGTTGATCAGCACGCGGTGCGGGTTGAGCGCCGGGACGGCGGAGATGATGTTGTCCACGCCCGCCGCGACCGAAACAGCCACGGTCATGATGTAGTCGACCATGAGCGCGGCGGCCACGACGAGCCCGGCCGAGCGGCCCAGGTTGCGGGAGGCGACCTCGTAGGAGCCGCCGCCGCTGGGGTAGGCCCGCACGACCTGCCGGTAGGACACGACGACCACCGCGAGCAGGACCACGACGGCCAGCCCGACCCAGGGGGCCAGGTGTAAGTAGGCCAGGCCGCCGAGGCTGAGGATAAGGAGAATCTCCTGGGTGGCGTAGGCGACCGAGGACAGCGGGTCGCTGGCGAAGATCGGTAGCGCGACCCGCTTGGGCAGCAGCGTATGACCGAGGGTGTCGCTGCGGAACGGGCGTCCGACGACGAGTCGTTTCAGCAGGGAGGCGGAGCTGGGCACGACTCCCGAGCCTAGATGTGGCCATGGGAGCCGTCGCCCGGTTCACCGTTCGGATCCCGCAAGGATTGCCGGACGGCGCGCAAAGATCGCGTAAAGAGTGCCTGGTGTGTCCCTATGACTCGAAGCGGTAGCCCATGCCGGGCTCGGTCAGCAGGTGCCGCGGGTTGGCCGGTTCGGGTTCGAGTTTGCGGCGCAGCTGGGCCAGATAGACGCGCAGGTATTGGCTCTGGCCGACGTAGGTGGGTCCCCAGACGTCGTGCAACAGCTGCTTCTGGGAGACGAGTTTGCCCGAGTTGCGGGCGAGGATCTCCAGGATGCCCCACTCGGTCGGGGTGAGGTGGACTTCGGTGTCGCCCCGGTGGACCTTCTTGACGATGAGGTCGATGGTGAAGGTGGGTGTGGTGATGACCGGCTCGTCGGTGTCCTGGGTGACCGACCTGCGGACGGCGGCGCGGAGGCGGGCGAGGAGTTCGTCCATGCCGAACGGTTTGGTGATGTAGTCGTCGGCGCCCGCGTCGAGGGCCTGGACCTTGCGAGTGGACTCGGTGCGGGCCGACAGGACGATGATGGGCATGGTGGTCCAGCCGCGTAGGCCGTTGATGACCTCCACGCCGTCGATGTCGGGCAGCCCGAGGTCGAGGACGACGACGTCGGGCTTCTCGTCGGCGGCGATTCGGAGCGCGGTCCGGCCGTCGTGCGCGACGAGCACGTCGTAGCCGCGGGCGGTGAGGTTGATCCGCAGTGTGCGGGTGATCTGGGGTTCGTCGTCGACGACGAGGACGCGGATCACGCCGAGACCGCGCTGAAGGCCGGAAGGGACACCACGATCGTGAGACCGCCGCCGGGTGTGTCCTCCGCGGTGATCGTGCCGCCCATCGCGTCGATGAAGCCCTTGGCGACGCTGAGGCCGAGGCCGACGCCGGGGGTGGCGTCGCGGTCACCGAGGCGCTGGAACGGGGTGAACAGCGCGGACCCGGTCTTCTTCGGGATGCCTGGGCCGTGGTCGACCACGCGGAGTTCGACGTGGTCGCCGTGGGCGCTGGCGCGCACGGCGATCTCGGGTTCGTCGTCGGTGACGCGCCCGTCGCCGTCGACGTCGACCGGGCGGCGGGGGCGCAGGCGGCCGTGGCGCTGGGCGTTGTCGATGAGGTTGGCGACGACACGTTCGAGCAGGCCGATGTCGGCGGACACCTCGGGGAGTTGCTCGTCGACGTCGACGGCGATGCCGGAGCGGTCCCCGACCGAGAACAGCGCGCGGGCGACGATCTCGTAGTAGCCGACGCGGCGCAGTTGCGGCGTGACCGAGCCGGTGGCCAGACGGGAGGAGTCGAGCAGGTTGTCCACGAGGGCGGTGAGCCGGTCGGCGGATTCCTCCACGGTGGCCAGGAGTTCGCCGGTGTCCTCTTCGGACAGGGTGAGTTCGGGGTCACGCAGGCTGCCGATGGCGGCCTTGATGGAGGTCAGCGGGGTGCGCAGGTCGTGGCCGACGGCCGACAGCAGCGCGGTACGCAGTTCGGTGGTCTCGACACGGTGTTGGGCGGCGGCGGTCTCGGCGGCCATGCGCTGCTGGCGCAACGCCATGACCGCCTGCCCCGCGGCTGCCTCGATGACCCGCCGGTCGGCGGCGGGCAGGGCCCGGCCGCGCAGCGCCAGGTGCACGTCGGTGGTGACCACGATGTCGGCGTCGGCCTCGTCGGGGTCGGCGGCGGGCAGGGCGCCGACGGCGGCGACCGTGGTCCACTCGCCCTTGCGGCGTTCGACCAGTGCGACCGAGTCGAGGGAGAAGTTCTCCTGGATCTTCTCCAGCAGCCGGGCCAGTGGGCGTTCGCTGGTGAGCACGGTACGGGCGTAGGAGGCGAGCAGGGCGGCCTCGGTGCGCGCGCGGGCGGCCTGCTCGGTGAGCCGCGCGGCCCGGTCGATCACCAGCGCCACCAGCACGCCCACGATCACCAGTGCGACCAGGGTGATCACGTTCTCCGGCGCGGCGACGGCGAGGCTGTAGTAGGGCGGGGTGAAGAAGAAGTTGAGCAGCCCGGCGCCGAGGAAGGCTGCGAGCAGCGCGGGGCCGAGCCCGCCGACGACCGCGGCGGCGCAGGTCGCCAGCAGGAAGCCGACGAGGTCGGTGGAGTAGTCGACATCGTCGCGCCACAGCAGCCCGAGTCCGGTGATCACGGCGGGGAGGAGCAGCGCGACGGCCCAGCCCGTGACGCGGCGCGGAACCGAGAGCGCGTTGCTCCCGATCCGCCAGCGCATCCCGCGGCGGGCTTCCTCGTGGGTGACCATGTGAACGTCGATGGAGCCCGACGCCTGGACCACGGCGGAGCCGATGCCCTCGTCGAAGGCCCTGGCCAGTCGGGACCGGCGTGAGGTGCCCAGGACGAGCTGGGTCGCGTTGACGCCGCGGGCGAACTCCAGCAGCGCGTCGGGCACATTGTCGCCGACGACGTTGTGGAAGGTGGCGCCGAGGTCCTCGGCGATCTTGCGGTAGCGGGTGATCAGGTCCGGTGGGGCGCCGGAGAGGCCGTCGCCGCGCAGGATGTGGACGACGAGCAACTCGGCCCCGGCGCGCAGGGCGATGCGGCGGGCCCGGCGGATCAGTGTCTCGCTCTCCGACCCGCCGGTGATGGCCACGACGACCCGTTCACGGGCCTCCCACGTGTCGGTGATCGCCTGCTCGGTGCGGTAGCGCTGCAGGGCGACGTCGACCTGGTCGGCCACCCACAGCAGGGCGAGCTCGCGCAGCGCGGTCAGGTTGCCCAGGCGGAAGTAGTTGCCGAGCGCCGCGTCGATCTTGTGCGCGGCGTAGACGTTGCCATGGGCGAGGCGGCGGCGCAGTGCCTCCGGGGTGATGTCGACCAGCTCGACCTGCTCGGCGCGGCGGACGACCTCGTCGGGCACCGTCTCCTGCTGCTGGATGCCGGTGATGCGCTCCACGACGTCGTTGAGCGACTCCAGGTGCTGCACGTTCACCGTCGACAGCACGTCGATGCCCGCGTCGAGCAGTTCCTCGACGTCTTCCCAGCGTTTGGCGTTGCGTGAGCCTGGGACGTTGGTGTGGGCGAGTTCGTCGATGACGGCGACCTCAGGCGCCCGCGCAAGCAGGGCGTCGATGTCCATCTCGGTGAAGTCGACGCCGCGGTGGTGGATCTTGGCGCGGGGCACGATATCCAGGCCGTCGAGCAGTTCAGCGGTCTTGGCCCGACCGTGGGTCTCCACGAGGCCCACGACGACGTCCGTGCCGCGTTCGCGGCGGCGGTGGGCTTCGCCGAGCATCGCGAAGGTCTTGCCGACGCCGGGGGCGGCGCCGAGGTAGATACGCAGCTCACCGCGTCGAGGTTGGCTGTCCACGGTGTGATTGTGGTCCATCTGGTCCATCCTGGAGAGCTGTCGGAGCCGCCTGGTGCGGGCGGCCCCGACAGCGGGCTACTTGGCCGCGTCGAGCGCGCGGTTGAGGGCGGTCACGTTGACGACCTCCGCCGACAGTCCACCGCCGCTGGTGTGCTCGGCGACGAGATCGCGCACTTTCCGCTCCGGCAGCCCGGCCGCCTTGGCCACCCGGGGCACCTGCAGCTCGGCGTAGGCCGGGCTGATGTGCGGGTCGAGCCCGGAGGCCGACGCGGTGACCGCGTCCTGGGGAACGCGGTCCTCCGGCACACCCTCCCGCTTCGCGACCTCCGCGACGCGCTCGGCGACGACGGTGGTGTAGTCCTCGTTCACCTCGGACTTGTTGGAGCCGCCCGACCAGGGCAGCGACGCGGCCGACGGCCGGGTGTGGAACCACTCGTCGCCTTCACGGTCGACAGCCACCAGGGTGGTGTCGA
Organism: Actinokineospora sp.; assembly: GCA_035540215.1. GTDB lineage: Bacteria > Actinomycetota > Actinomycetes > Mycobacteriales > Pseudonocardiaceae > Actinokineospora. The sequence continues at coordinate 118,099 of DATLIA010000026.1, forward strand.
CGGCTTCGGCGTTGGCGTGCAGGCCGGGCACCCGGCTGACCGCCCAGATGGCGGCCGGGTACAGGATCCCGGTCAGCACGGTGAGGACCAGCAGGACACGAAGTCCGGCGGCGGCCTGCTTGGCGAAGTTGGTCAGCACTGCGGGTCACCCGATTCCAGGGATGAGACGGACGAGCAGGTCGATCAGCCAGATCCCGGCGAACGGCACGACGATGCCGCCCAGGCCGTAGACCAGCAGATTGCGGCGCAGCAGCGCCGACGCGCTCGACGGGCGGTAGCGCACGCCCTTGAGCGCGAGCGGGATCAGCACCACGATGATCAGCGCGTTGAAGATCACCGCGGACAGGATCGCCGACCGCGGCGAGCCCAGGTGCATGATGTTGAGCTTGTCGAGCTGCGGATAGATGGCGGCGAACATCGCGGGCAGGATGGCGAAGTACTTCGCCAGGTCGTTGGCCACGGAGAACGTCGTTAGCGCCCCGCGGGTGATCAGCAGCTGCTTGCCGATCTCCACGATCTCGATGAGCTTGGTCGGGTCGGAGTCGAGGTCGACCATGTTCCCGGCCTCTTTGGCCGCCGACGTGCCGGTGTTCATCGCCACGCCCACGTCGGACTGGGCCAGCGCGGGGGCGTCGTTGGTGCCGTCACCGGTCATCGCGACGAGCTTGCCGCCCTCCTGCTCCTTGCGGATCAGGGCCATCTTGTCCTCGGGCTTGGCCTCGGCGAGAAAGTCGTCGACGCCTGCTTCCTCGGCGATGGCCTTGGCGGTCAGCGGGTTGTCGCCGGTGACCATGACGGTGCGGATGCCCATCGCGCGCAGTTCGGCGAAGCGCTCCTTCATCCCGGGCTTGACCAAATCGGACAGCCGGATCACGCCGAGCACGGTGTCGTTCTCGGCCACCACGAGCGGCGTGCCGCCCTGGGCACTGATCTGGTCCACGGTGGACTTCACGGTGGCGTCGACCTCGAACGCGCTGGCCGCGCCCTTGCGGATACGGGTGCCGCCAAGGTCGATGCCGCTCATCCGCGTCTGCGCGGTGAACGCGATGAACTCGCCGGTCTTATCCGCTTCGGTGGCCACCGCCGACAGGCCGTACTTCTCCACGCACAGGTCGACGATGCTGCGGCCTTCGGGGGTGCCGTCGGCGAGGCTGGACAGGCGGATCACCTCAGCCAGGCGCTGCTCGTCCACACCCGCCGCCGGGATGAACTCGGTGGCGCGGCGGTTGCCCCAGGTGATGGTGCCGGTCTTGTCGAGCAGCAGGGTGTCGATGTCGCCCGCTGCCTCCACCGCCTTGCCCGAGGTGGCCAGCACGTTGCGCTGGACCAGCCGATCCATGCCCGCGATGCCGATCGCGGACAGCAGGGCGCCGATAGTGGTCGGGATCAGGCAGACCAGCAGGGCGGTAAGCACGATCACCGACTGCTCGCCGCCGGAGAACACGGCGAACGGCTGCAAGGCGACGACGGCGAGGAGGAAGATGATCGTCAGCGTCGACAGCAGGATCGTCAGCGCGATCTCGTTCGGCGTCTTCTGCCGTTCGGCGCCCTCGACCAGGGCGATCATCCGGTCGACAAAGGACTCCCCCGGTTTGGTGGTGATCTTGACGACGACCCGGTCGGACAGCACGGTGGTGCCGCCGGTGACCGCGCACCGGTCGCCACCGGACTCGCGGATGACCGGGGCCGACTCGCCGGTGATGGCCGACTCGTCGACCGTGGCGATGCCCTCGACGACGTCGCCGTCGCCCGGGATCACCTCGCCCGCCTCCACGACCACGAGGTCACCGATCCGCAGTTCGGTGCCCGCGACCCGCTCTTCTGCGCCGCTCGCGGTCAGGCGGCGCGCGACGGCGTCCTTCTTGGTCCGGCGCAGGGACTCGGCCTGGGCCTTGCCCCGGCCCTCGGCGACGGCCTCGGCCAGGTTGGCGAACAGCACGGTGAACCACAGCCAGGCCGCCACGGCGACGCTGAACACGCTCGGGTCGCCGATCGCGAACACGGTGACCAGCAGCGACCCGACCCACACAACGAACATGACCGGGTTGCGGAGCTGGTGGCGCGGGTCGAGCTTGCGCAGCGCCTCGGGCATCGAGGTCCACAGTTGACGCGGGTTGAATACGCCGGTGCCAACCTTGTGGCCCAGGTTGTCCGCGTGTCGTTCCCGGATCTGTTCCGGTGTGCGCGGATGTTCGGTAGTGGTGGTCACAGCAGTGCCTCCGCGATGGGACCGAGAGCGAGGGCGGGGACGAAGGTGAGGGCCGCGACCAGCACGACACTGCCGCCCAGCAGCGTCGCGAACAGCGGACCGGTGGTGGGCAGCGTGCCCGCGGTCACCGGCGTCTTCTTCTGCGCGGCAAGGGAACCGGCCAGCGCGAGGACGGCGATGATCGGGATGAACCGGCCCAGCGCCATGCAGATCCCGAGCGATGCCTGGAACCAGTCGCTCGTCACGGTGATGCCCGCGAACGCGCTGCCGTTGTTGTTCGACGCCGACGCGTAGGCGTAAAGGATCTCCGACAGGCCATGCGAGCCTGGGTTGTTCAACGCCGCCTGAGTGCTCGGCAGCACCGCGGCGATCCCGGCGCCGATCAGCAGGACCGTCGGCATGGCCAGGATCGACACCGCCGCGGCGGTCACCTCCCGGCGGCCCAGCTTCTTGCCCAGGTACTCCGGTGTCCTGCCGACCATCAGCCCGGCGAGGAACATCGCGATGATGGCCATCACCAGGATGCTGTAGAGACCCGTGCCGACGCCGCCCGGAGTCATCTCGCCGAACAGCATGTTCAGCATCGCTCCCCCGCCGCCCAGCCCGGTGAAGCTGTCGTGCATCGAGTTCACCGCGCCGGTGGACGTGCCGGTCGTCGAGTTGGCGAACAGCGCCGACCCCGAGACGCCGAACCGCAGTTCCTTGCCCTCCAGCGGGCGGGCGCCCACGCTCTCGGCCCACCAGATCACCGCGAGCATTCCCGCCCACAGCGTGCCCATGACGCTGAGCAGGACGTAGCCCTGCTTCTTGTCGCCGACGAGGGTGCCGAAGGTCCGGGTCAGCGAGACCGGGATGACCAGCAGCAGGAAGATCTCGATCAGATTCGACCAATAGCTCGGGTTCTCGAACGGGTGCGCCGAGTTCGCGTTGAACACACCGCCGCCGTTGGTGCCCAGTTCCTTGATCGCCTCCTGGCTCGCCGTGGGCGCCTGCGCGATCGTCGTCCCATCGACGCTCACGCCGGACTTCAGGCTCATGGTGACGCCGAAGGCGATCAGCACGACCGCGAACACCGCGGCCAGCGGCAGCAGGATCCGCACGGTGCCGCGCACCAGGTCGACCCAGAAGTTGCCCAGCCGATCGGTGCGCTGCCGGATGAATCCCCGCACCAAGGCGATGGCCACGGCCATGCCGACCGCCGCCGAGACGAAGTTCTGCACGGTCAGACCGGCCATCTGGACCGTGTGCCCCAGCACCGTCTCCGGCACGTAGGACTGCCAGTTGGTATTGGTCACGAAGCTGATCGCGGTGTTGAACGCCATCCCGGGCGCGACGGAACCGCGGCCGAAGTCGAACGGGAGCAGTGGCTGGATCCGTTGCAGGACATAGAGGAAGACCACACCGACGAACGAGAAGCCGAGCACACCCAGCGCGTAGGTGCCCCACTTCTGCTCGGAGTCGGGATCGACCCGAACGACCTTGTAGATCGCGGTCTCCACGCGGGAGTGCTTCGGCGCGGAATACACGCGCGCCATGTAATCGCCGAGGGGCCGGTAGACCAGCGCCAGGGCGAGCAGAAGAAGGCCGACCTGCACGAGGCCGGCCACAGTGGACGACATCAGAACTTCTCCGGCCTGATGAGAGCGATGAACAAGTAGACGATCAACGACAACGCGATGACGCCGCCGACGACGTTCGCGAGCACCCCGGTGCCACTCACAGCTTCTCCAGTCCGCGCACCGTCAGCGCCAACACCAGGAATATCCCGATCAGCAGCAACGCGTAGGCCAAGTCGGCCATGGCGCGCCCCTTTCCACGTCGAATCCGGCCGCACTCCGCGGCATCTCGCGGGTCAGGATGCACGAAGGATTCAGACGTTCGGGGGTTCCTGACGCGGGCTTGACACCCCCGAACGGGGTCTTTACGCGTTGTTGATGCCGAGGTGCGCTGGGCCACCCCGAACCCGCTGATCGGCGTCACACTGTCGACTGATGACTGTCACGGCGAGTAGTCGGGTGATCGAGGTCGCCCGTCAAGACTTAGTCAAGGTCCTGTCCAGCGCACGAGCCCCGGAGCACCCGCACAGCCGTGACTCCCACCCAGCGCGAACGTCCACCTGATACCGGGCGCGGCGAACCGCACCGTCTCACCGTCGTCGGCGGCCTGGCCGCGCTCCCTCGACGCCATGGCCTCCGTCGCGTATGGACCTGAGACGATCGTCCTCGTGCGCGCCGTGGCGGGCGGGGCCGGTCTCAGCTTCACCCTGCCGGTCACACTGACCATCGCACTGCTGCTCGCCGTGCTCACCCTGTCCTACCGCGGCGTGCCCACTCGTCCAGCACGACGGCCACCGCCGCCCGCCTCGGCGAGCCGCTGGTCGAGCACCCTGCGCTCGGCCACGGAGAGACAGGACTTCGTACTCATCGTCGAAGGCGAACCCGACCACGTGTGCCAACACCACTCCAGAACCAGCGCGGCGCGGTACTCGCCAAATACTGCGGCACCGCACCTACGCCGTCATCGCTCGGCTGCGATTCCGCCTCGGTTGACCACGGCGCGGCCCAGACCCACCGCGCGGCTGGGTACCAGACCCGGTGGCGGCGCGGGGGTGGTGAATCAGCCCGCGGGCCGCCAGGTCCAGTCGCGGATGGCGGGGAGGTCATCGCCGGTTCGCTTGACGTGGCGGTCGTGTTCGGCGATTCGGTCGAGGAGGCGTTGGCGGAGTCTGCCGAGGCTGTGCGCGACGCGGGGAACGCGTTCGAGTGCGGCCAGGGCGAGGTGGTAGCGGTCGATGCCGTTGCGGACACAGGTGTCGAACGGGGTGGTGGTGGCGCCCAGGTCGTGGAAGCCGTGGACGTGCAGGTTGTCGTGGCCCGGCCGGTCGTAGGTGAGCTGGTGGATCAGCCATGGGTAGCCGTGGAAGGCGAAGATGACGGGCAGGTCGGCGGTGAGGATCTCGGTGTAGTCGCGGTCGGGCAGGCCGTGGGGGTGCCGGTCCGGGTTGAACAGGCGGGTCAGGTCTACGACGTTGACCACCCGCACCCGCAGGTCCGGTACGAGATCGACCAAGACCTCCACCGCCGCGAGGGTTTCCATCGCCGGGACGTCGCCCGCGCAGGCGAGGACGACGTCGGCGTCGCCGTCTGCTTCGGTGCCCGCCCATTCCCAGATTCCGATGCCTTGGGCGCAGTGGGCGGCGGCCTGGGTGGCGGTGAGGTACTGGGGGGCGGGTTGTTTGCCCGCGACGATCACGTTGACGAGGCCGCGGGTGCGCAGGCAGTGGTCGGCGACGGAGAGCAGGGTGTTGGCGTCCGGTGGCAGGTAGACGCGGGTGACCTCGGGGCGCTTGGACAGGATGTGGTCGAT